>DNPQ01000006.1 GCA_003501335.1 Bacillota bacterium | reverse complement strand
AAATTCCCAAATCATATTTGGCTGAAACCGGAAAAGCTCCCCAATCACCTGCAAGACGCTGGAGCGAATTTTCCGAATCCAATAAATCCACTTTATTTAACACATTGAGCATTTCCTTGGTTTCAATATGAATCTCCGTTAAGACCGATTTCACAGCGGTATATTGGGCTAGCAGATTGGAAGAACTTGCGTCCATCACCTGAACCAGCACGCTGGCCCTCACAGTTTCTTCCAGAGTAGCCTTAAATGCCGCCACCAATTGGTGGGGTAAATCGCTGATAAAACCAACTGTATCTAAAATTAATACTTCCCCGTGATCCGGCAGCCGAATCAAATGAGATACCGGGTCGAGTGTATCAAATAACCGGCCTTCCGCCGAAACACCGGCGTTGGTCAATCGGTTAAAAAGCGTTGACTTTCCAGCATTGGTATAACCGACTAAAGCAACTGTCGGGATCCGGTTTTTCTCTCTTTGCTGGCGTTGCACCATGCGGTGCGACTCTACCTCAAGCAATTCCCGTCTTAAATCAGCAATTCGCTGGCGCAAATGCCGCCTGTCTACTTCCAATTTGCTCTCACCCGGCCCACGGGTCCCAATACCGCCGCCCGACCTTGAAAAACGCAGATCGGAATTGGCGATACGCGGTAATAAATAATTTAATTGAGCCAGTTCAACCTGAAGTTTTCCTTCCCGCGTTTGAGCCCGCTGCGCAAAAATATCTAAAATCAAACCGGTGCGGTCGATGACCTTAACTCCGACCTTATCTCTTAAATTACGAACCTGGACCGGTGATAAATCCTGGGCAGCTATTACAATGTCAGCGGAAAGTTCCTTAACCTGTCGCGCCAGTTCTTCTGTTTTACCGGAACCCAGAAATAAAGCAGGATCCGGATTATCTCGGGGCTGAATCAACGTTCCTACAACGGTTGCGCCGGCAGTCCCGGCTAATTCTTCAAGTTCAGCCCAGAAGGTAATGGTTTCTTTCTCTGGCTTGGAATTATGAAGCCCTATCAAAATGGCTTTTTCCTGCTTTGCCTCTGATGTTTGCAAATTAATTCACCTGCTATTTATTGAATTCGCTGATCAGCCGAAGCCCTTCCAAAGTTAAATACGGATTGGTTATATTCACGAGTTTAGTTTCGCCAACAATCAATTCGGACAAGCCACCGGTGGCAATCACCTTGGCATCACAGTTCATTTCTGTCTTTATACGGAAAATCATGCCTTCAACCAGTCCTATATAACCATAGACCAAACCGGATTGTATCGCGCTCACAGTATTTTTGCCAATCACGTTCTTCGGCTTCAACAATGGAACATGAGGTAACTCAGCGGCACGTTGAAACAAGGCTTCACTAACAATATTAAGTCCCGGAACAATAGCCCCCCCTAAATAATCACCACTAGACCCAACTGCGCAAAAAGTCGTGGCTGTTCCAAAATCAACAATAATAAAGGGAGGCCCGTAAATCGAAACACCGGCAATTGCGTTTGCGATTAAATCGGCGCCAATCTCGCGAGGATTTTCCATTTTAATCGATAATCCGGTTTTAATCCCGGGGCCCACCACCAAAACCGGTGCGGAAAAATATTTTTCCACCACTTTTTCAAAAAGCCCGGTGAGCGGCGGCACTACATTAGCAATAGCTGCCCGTTGGATTTGCCCCGGATCCAGATTACAATTTGCAAATAAGGATTTTAACATCATTCCGTATTCATCAACAGTTTTTCGTCGGTCCGTCGCCAGCCTCCAATTGGCCAACAATTTTTCCTTCAGAAAAACTCCGATTACGGTCTGGCTATTTCCAATGTCCAAAACTAACAGCATGAATTACACTCCAATTTTAGCCATCCGATCCAAAAAATATATCTTCGGATTCGGTAAACTGGTCGGCAAAAGAACAATTGGTATAATAGGTACAAGCATAAAGATCATCCAAAAAATGAATACTGCAATCCTTGGCCTCTTTTTTTAAAATGGCAGCCAAATTAGACATTCCCGGCTTTGCCATGGAGCTATGCCCGAGGTCTATCAATTTTAACTGACACGCTCTTGAAAAGCGCAAAGCCGACAATGTGAGTTCACTGGATAAAAGGGTGTCGCAATTTTCAGTTTGGCAGACTTCCCAAAATCTTTTATAATTGGGTAAAAAAACCGGACCTGCCCACATAGCGACTTTATGGACCTCTTGTTTCAAATCGCCACTATAAGAAAGAATATTCTGTCCCAAAAAGCGCTGGCAATACTCGATCAAATCGCGAAAATTTGTTTTTAGTTCACCTATTATCAGCTCGCCCATGGGATATAAGCTTTTTATCCCGATACCTTTGGCCAATGTACAGAGCACTCCTTCGGGAGCATTATCCCAAGCTTCATGCAAAGACCATATCTGCATATGTTGAATATCAACCAATTCTTTGGCTTCTCCATACCATGGATGATAACTAATTAAAACTTCAATTCCCAGTTTAGCAGCATTTTCAACGTTTATCGCAGTGGGATCAACACACACTCCCAGTCTTGAAATGGAACGAGTCGATGTCACAGAGGAGTTGCAGGAACTGGGATCACTAAAATCTTGATAAGATAAACTTGGGGCCAATTTTTTCAGGATATTCAATAATTCCTTAATCTCCATGGAGGCCACCTTCACCGCTAAAACTGATTTCTAAGTTCATTATAGCATAGGGTTCATCCATGGACAAATTAAGTCCCAAGTTGTTATCCATCCTGGATTTTTGATTATAAGAGATCGACAGCTACTTTAATGACGACTTTTTTAACGGAATGTTCGGTCTCAAAGTTGCAGCCGGGCCGATGAATATCCGTTGGAAAAAAGATGGCGTACCTTCCGGCGCTTAAAATTAAATCTTTTTCGCCCTCGACCGATCCATAAAAGGCAGCGTCTTTTTCTGCCAATTTATTCTCGGAAATTACATTTTTAGTGTCGGTCAGGCTATAACCAGCCACTTCAACGCCTTGATATACATATTGAACATCAATGAATTTTTGGTGGGTCTCAGCCTTCTTCTTTTCCCAAGGGGAAGTTTGATACTCCTGCACCAGCGCAAAAATCTTCGTTCCTTCAATCTCATAGCGGCCGACCGGAAGCTTACCAATTTCCGTGTTTTTAAGATACTCCAAAGCCTTTACCAGCGGTCCCGCAAGTACTTTACGATCTTGAGCCAAATTTTCCAAATTACCGAAAAACATGACAATCACCTCTATATTTAATTTTTAATGCTTCGCATAGTAATTAATTAAACAACCCGCTAAAATAATTTCCCTATCTTCCGGAGTCAGATTATTAAGTTTCAACTTAATTTCAGTTTTTACTTGGTCATGAATGATGAAGGCCGGAATTTCAGTAACACCATTCTCGACAGCGTCACGGATTCCCGGAATGTAAATCAATTCATCCACTTTAAACTGGGCCTCCA
>DNPQ01000029.1 GCA_003501335.1 Bacillota bacterium | reverse complement strand
GATGCGGACGCCCTGCCCAACTACACCCGGAGGAAGCTGCTGGAAAGGATTGAGAAGGCCAAAGGCTTTATCGCAGTTTTAAATCTGGTGCAGCTGGGGGACAGTCTGTTTGAACAAGACAAATATCCGGAGGCCCAGGAAAAATATATGGAAGCAAAAGTCATTGCCGATAAAGTGTCTTTTGATGAGATGAAGAGTGTCCTGGACGCCAAAACCGCCACTACCACCACCAAGTCCGAGGATGAACAGGACAAGAAGAAAAAGCTGGACTCGGCTAAGCTTTACGAGAAGCAAGCCGCCCAAAAGTATAATGCCAAAAAATATAAGGAAGCAGCCGACTTTTATAATATGGCCAAAACCCTTTATGAAGGGTTGGAAATGACCGATGAGGTCATGGCTGTTCAGCTTAAAATTCAGGATTGCAACAAGAGGCAGGATGAGGCGGATTCTCAAAAGTCGGCGGCAGAACGGTATAATGAACGCCTGGCTGAAGGAAAGAACGACGAGCGCCAGGGGGATGATAAATTTGCTTCCAAAAAATACACTGAAGCCTGGAAGCTTTATAGCGCCGCCAAAAACATTTATATTGAACTGAATTCGTCGGAAGATATCAACCGCATCCAGCCCAAGGTTGATGAGGCCAACAAGAAGCGGAAGGTGCTGTATCTATTTAACCGGTAAGGGGTACCGGAGTGCAAATTGGGCTAAGCATGCGGATTTTCTTGGTATTTTTGGAGATATAAACGGATTTTTAATAGAAAGTCATTTTATTTTGTGAAATAAAGATTTTTTGGAGTTATCTGATGGATATTCACTATGAAATGAAAGAATTTTTACAGACTGCAGATGAGACCACTGATTTCGACATTGCGGCCGAAAAAACATTTTATGTTCTTAAAGAGCTGGCGGCCGGGCATGAGGACCGGGTGGACGGCAGGGAAATTTTAAAGGCTTTGCCGGTGGATGCCATCCGCCGGGGTGAGTTGAATGCTCTGACCAAAGAGAGCATTTATGTTAATGTCCGGGGCGAATATTTTCCGGATTTGATCGAAGAAAACGGAATTTATCTGGCTTCGGAGAAACTGGTGGATTATCTGAAGACCAAGATTGCCCTGCGGGATATCCAGTACAATATGGTGATTCTTGGGAGTGAGGATGGCAAACGGCCGGAGATGTATTATTTGTTGATCCCCGACGAGTTGGACTGCGCGGTTAAGGATAGCGCCCGCTATAACAAACAGGGAGCCCTCGAATTTATGGAAATTGACGAGGCCGGGACCAGTGTGCTGCCCCTTTTCAAAGTCAAAGGATTTCCCCATTTAATCATCACCACTAAAGTCAACCGTATCGCCTTCACCGGCGTGGAGTGCGTGCGTATCGAAAATTATTTTCATTACGAGACGGAACGGGACCGGTTATACCGGGAGAGAATGAGCGGAAAACGGCTGCAAGAGCGGATTGACGCTTACGAACGGATGGCCGATGCAACCGATGATACCAACTATAAATTCACCCTGCGGCGGTTGCTTAACCGTGAGAGTTTAAGGATAGAAATCCGTAAAGGGCTGGAAAGCATTTTTGTGGCTCTTCAGGGCCAGACTTCGACGATGGAGGCCTTACCGGACGGATTACCGTCCGACCGCCTGATGGTGCTTTTCTGGTCCCGGGAAAACGGCTGGTTCCAGTTGATGACCGATGGGGATGGCTATTTTGATGGCAACAGCTTTATGATCGATAGCCTTGAGCCGGTACAGTCCTACATTACTCAGTTGCCGGAAAATTTAGCCAAGGCAGCCGGGGAGGTTTACGGTGAAACCATCCTGCAGCTGGCCTGTACGGAGAGTCAATGTCTGGACAAGCATCCGGAACTTTTGAACGGAAAAAGTTTCCGTTTGTATATGCAGGAAGAAAGTTCCCAGAGTATGAACCCGCCGTTAATTTACGACTATAAGGGGCCTTTGCAATGCCAGGGAGAGATGGCGGTGGATCTATATGGAAAGTCCTTTGGCGGGGCGGATCTACAGGAATTTGACTTCAGCGGCAAGCCGCTATCCGGTTTGAAGATCGAAGGTAGCGACTTGCGCCGGGCGAAGTTCGTCAATTGCGTTTTAAACGGGGTGGAGTTTATCAATTGCGACCTGAGCGGGGCTGATTTTACCAAAAGTAGCCTCTGGAAGGCTAAGTTTAACGGCTGCCTCCTGGAACGCACCATTTTTGACGGGGCCGACTTGCAGCAGGCGGAATTTGGCGATAGCTTCCTCATGAATTGCAGTTTTATCCAAAGCAATCTTACGGCGGCCCATTTTAGCGGCCATATCTTGACGGATTGCCTTTTTCACAAGGCCGACATGGGGGATGCCCGGTTTGAAATAGCCGATGCTTTGCTGGATAACGCCTTCCGGCTTTGTAATCTCCAGAAGGCTAAGTTCACGGGAAAAGCGGAGGAAACGGAAATCACCGGATGCGAGTTTCGTAACTGCGACCTGACTGAGGCCCACTTTGAAGTAAGCCGGATTGTCGATAGCATCTTCTTGAAGTCCAAGCTGAACATGGCCGATTTTTCGGGCTGTGAGAGCATCAGTGACTGTGACTTCCGCTGGAGTTCTTTCTTCCGGGCGAGTATTGAAGGTGTCTGGTTAGAGTCCTGCGACTTTAGTCTCGGCAATCTCTCGCAACTGAAAAAAATGAGCGAGGCTATTTTTTGCGATAACAACTTTTTTAAGGCGAATTTATCGGGGTATGACTTTGGAACCACCGGCTCCCGCTGTCCCAATATGCTGATGGAAGCCAACCTCTCCTATGCCAGGCTGGATGGCGTGGACCTTAGCGGCTGTGAAGTGATCCGGGCCGACTTCAGCGGGGCTTATCTGAAAGACACGGTTTTTCTTAGCAGGCAGTTAGAGGATATCAAGCTGACCCTGCCCCAGCGGGGAGAGATCCGGGTGATCCGGGAGAGTACGGTGGAAGAAGGAGCGGGCCTAAAAAAGGATTTAACCACAGAGAGCACAGAGTCATCCACCCCGGCTTAGCCATGACAACGAAGTTATGAAAATTCGCCGGGTTGGCTGTTCTATCTAGAATCTGGGTTGAAAGTATTTTCTAGATAGGACACGGAAAGAAGAGAACAAACTTGAAGATAACCTTGTATTGGAAATAATGGAAGTTTATTATAGGATTAAGGAAGGGATTCCAGATGAGCAATAGGCTGCGGGAAATATTGTTGGAAAACCGGAGAAATATGCAGATGGCAGAGTTTGTGCCTTGCCCATTTTGCCAGAACCACAATCCGGGTTGCCAATATTTTGAGTTGGTTGCCGAACCTGTTGAAACGGCTCCGGTATCTGCAAATCCTCTCAACAGCGAGCTGGGCGAATTTCCGGCGGACTCATTCTGGGGCCGGGTGAAGCAGGCCTTGATGGGTACAAGTATTCCTTTAAAGACTGCAGAGGGAGAAACGACTTTCGATTTAGGCGACAGTATGCATTGCAGCTCTTATTACCTTGACCTGTGCAGCCCTTGGGATGAGATTCCCATGGTAAATGAAATCGCCAACAAATTCGGCTTTTCCGAGTACTTGGATGAAAAAGTCGAAAAACGTTCTTCGTCCCGGTTTATGGCTGTGCCGGTAGCGGTTTTGCAATCAAAGGAAGCAGACCTAACGGCTGTAGATGAAGATGCCCGGGAGATGATGGATCTGGAATTTTCATTGGCCATCGATAACGCTGCGGAAGGGAAGATCTTGGTCAATTATCAAGACTATGAGTGGATGCCGTGTTACTTTGACCCTAAAGAGCCTGAAATACCGATTCCCGGTGAAGGACTTAAGGACAAGCCCAATGCCTTGGCGCTGGTAAACTGGAAGGGGATTTACGTTTTCGAGGAGGCGATTTACCGGAGGTGGGCCGATATGGAAGAAAGGCTCTTCATGGCGAATGTCCCCGGTAATTCGCCGGACCGCAAATATGAATGCAGCGATATCCAAAAAGCGCGGCAAGACTTTATCAAGGAATGGACGGAGATGCGGGAGGAGTTAAAAAGTTGGATGCCTGATGAATAGCGGTTCAATATTTAAAAAGGAGGCGAAACAAAATGAGTGCTTATGTAGTTACCGGGGCGACCCTCAAATGCAACCAGGGCGATCAAACCAGCAACTTTCAGGCAGCATCCGGCCGGACGGTTTACATTAACAATAAGGCCCAGGCTAACATCATGGATGCGGTGCCCAATAAAAACATCATGCCTTTCGGGCAATGCAAGAGTATGAGCAACCCGACGGTGGCCGCGGCGACCGCCGCCAATGAGGGAAGGCTTCAGAAGATGCCCTGCGTTCCGGTGATTATTCCGCCCTGGAAGGGCGGTAAGACGAATGTGCTGATCCAAGGTAAGGCAGCCTTAGTGGAGCAGTCCACCATATTGTGTCAATGGTGCGGCCAGATTAAAATCCAAAAAGGCGGACAGTCGTCGAAGTTTGCTAAGGATGGGGCGGTGGCGGCAAAGCAACCGGATGCATCATCAAGTAAATCGCAACAAACAGAAAAAAAAGCTACCAACAAAGCAATTAAATATATCAGCGTCGAAACTCCAGGAGGAGGACGTTTGGTTGATAAAACTGAGGCAATAGCAAAAAATCTGGTTACGCTTCAGGGCGCAGATGGAAAGTACCAAATCGATTATCGCGCTGCCATAGCGTTAAAGGATATGCTTGCACAAGCACGTAAGGAAGGATACAGCTCGCCGTTACTGTTATTGTATTCCGGATATCGAAATGATAAGAAACAGGGAGAAATGTATAATGCTGAAGTTAGTAAAATAATGAAACAAGAACGTATAGGTGAAGAAGCAGCAAAGAAAGAAGCCAGTGATTATGTAGCTCCTCCGGGAGGCCCCCATAGAACAGGCAGAGCTATAGATTTGAAAATAAGTGTGACCTATACTAATTGTAAAGGCAATATATGGAATTTGAAGCACGAAGTGTTATTTAAATGGTTATGTGATAATGCCCAAAATTATGGTTTTTATAATTATCCTAAAGAGCCGTGGCATTGGGAATATAATCCACCTGCGCCGGGGATTTATGAAAAATAAAATAAATTGTTATAAAAGGAGATAAAAGTATGAGGAAAATAAATAAGTTTCTATGTGGTTTACTGTTGCTTTTAGTAATCAGTTATCCGGTTGTTGCAATTATAAAAACGGATGAAACAATGGGCAATTTTAGGGGCAATGTGATCAACGGCGGTTCTGCGGTCCAAAAAGGGGACTGGATATATTATGTTAATGGGATCGATAACGGCGGAGCTAATGATATGAAACTTTATAAAATGGAAAAGGATGGAACGGGCAAAACTTTACTAAGCAATGATAGGTTCTCTTATTTAAATATTAGCGGTGATTGGATTTATTATGTCAATTATCGGGATAATAAATTGTATAAAATCAAAACCGACGGAACTTTGCGGGAAAAGGTAATTGATGAAAAGTGTTCATACGTAAGTATCTTGGGAAATTGGATATTTTATTTAAATGGAGATGATAAACTCTGCAAAGCCCAATTGGACGGATCACAGATTACAATGATAAGTAACGATAATTGCTGTGAACCTAACGTTGTAGATAATTGGATTTTTTATAGCAATCTTATTTCACCCGATAATTGCAAAATATATAAAATCAAAACGGATGGTACGGGGAAAGTGAAGATAGGTGATGATTCTAGCCACTATATCAATGTAATGGATGGTTGGATATATTATACGAATATGAAAAATCAGATAGTTAAAATGAGAATTAACGGTACGGAACGGCAGGTAATCTGCAGAGATGAATGTGAATCTTTGAATGTAACAAATGGGATTATCTATTTTAATAATCTTTCCGGTCAAGACAGCTTTTATAAAATGAATCTTGATGGAACCGGAAAAGTAAAAATTAATGATGATCCGGCTTCTGATATTAATGTCGTGGGTAATTGGATATTTTATGATGCAGCATATGCCGAGTATTCAGAGCATTATCAAATCCGAACCGACGGAAGCGGCAGGCAAAAAACTGAGTAAAACTATAATCGGCATATTGGTAGGATTAATCTTATGGCGTTTTCTCTACTTGAAGAAGATTTCAATTAATTTGAATGTAACAAAACAGTAGTAAATGATCCAGGGCGATGCTCTTCATACCCAGGACACCGCCTTGGATATTCCGAAGGATGTTCAATTGAAAAATAGGGCAATTTTTCGAAATGGAAAATTCCTTTGGTATCCAATGATTTCAAGGGGCTTTTGGGGCGAAAGGCGTAAGAGTTAAATTAAGAAAGCTGGATTCATTTATGAGCAAAATTTATTTAAAGGTTATTTTTGCTGCATTGTTTATAACTATATTTTTTTTAATAGCATATTGTGCTGATGATAGCGCGTACTATGGATATTTTTATGCTGGCGAGTCGAATTGTACCCTTTTTAAATTAGAAATGATAAATGATAAAGTCAATTTTTTCACTTTGCCGGATTCTGCCATAAAACGATCTGAGAATATTGAAAATCTATTGAAAATTTATGATAAAGAAAATTTATCAAAAAGAGATTTCGCAGTTGTTCGTGAAACCTTTAATACAGAAAAAACTATTCGATTAGTCGTTGATAAAATTTCAAGGAGTAAGACTAAGATATCGTTAATAACGAAGCCGCAAAAAACTGTTTATTCAGATGTTATCAAGGTAACATTTACAGGAACTATCAATGGGAGCAAAATAAAGAGTCATGTTAAAATCGATCATATAGATGAAAAAGATTCATGGCCTGATGAAAACGACATGGAATTACAACAAATAAAATGATCGGGAATTTTTAACATAAAACTATTTTACCCAGTAGTTTGAATGCAATGGATGATTTCAGGGCGATGTCCTTTATATACCGGACACCGCTCTGGATATTCCGGTTAAGGATGTTCCATTGAAAAATAGGGCAATTTTTCGAAATGGAAAATTCCTTTGGTATCCACTGATTTCTAGGACTTTTGGAGCAAAAGGCGTAAAAGTTCAATGAAGAAAGCTGGATTCATTTATGAGCAAAATTTATTCAAAAAACTATTTAAAGGTTATTTTTGTTGCGTTGTTTGTGATGATTATTTCTTTAGCAGCATACTGCGTTGATGATAGAGCATATTATGGCTGCTGTGATACCGGTGAAGCGAGTTTTATCCTTTTTAAATTAGAAATGTCAAATGATAAGGTCAATTTTTTCACTTTACCATTTACCTCCGTAAAGAAACTTGAAAATAATACAGAGTTGGAAGAGGTTTATATTAAAGAAAATTTATCCAGAAATGATTTTATGGTAATTCGACAAGCCTTTAATACAGAAAAAACTATTCGATTAATCGTTGATAAAATTTCAAGGAGTAAATCCAAAATATTATTAATAACAAAGCCGCAAAATATTATGTTTTCGCATATTGATAAGGTAACATTAACAGGAACTATCAATGGAAGTAAAATAGCGGGTCATATTAAAATCGATCATATAGATGAAAAAGATTCATGGCCTGCAGAATACGACATGGAATTACAACAAATAAAATAAGCGGAAATTTTGAACATAACAAAATGATTATTGCAAGATTGATAGGAATACCGGAGAGAGAAGAAAGCCGATTGATTAGCGGAGGTATTGCTATAAATAGGATACCTGAATGGTATTTATTTAAAAAAATGGATACTTTCAAAACCAAAACCGGGTTCCAACAACTTCTTGCCCAATCTCTTTTGGCGGAATTTGAATCTTGAAGCTCTAATTTTAAGTCTTTGAAACCGTTGTTTGATGTTCCATTCCGGGAAATTGGGTCTACATCATCCCACAAGGGTGTCTGATCACTCGATAATGAGTCTACATCAGAGGACAATGGTGTTACATCATACAAGATTGAGTCTACATTAGAGGACAGTGGTGTTACATCATACAAAATTGAGTCTACATCAGAGGACGATGGTGATACATCATACAAAATTGGGTCTACATCAGAGGACGATGGTGTTACATCATACAAATTTGAGTCTACATCAGAGGATGATGGTGATACATCATACAAAATTGAGTCTACATCAGAGGACAATGGTGTTACATCATACAAATTCGGGCCTCCATTGGAGAAATCGGATGCTTCACCATCCGGATTTGGGTCTGCTCTTTCATTTGTCAAAACGGGGAGAAGAAACATGCGGAATAAATTAATCATTTTGATATCAGGATGTTTGTTGGCTGGCATTTTAGTTTTTTTAACATTCAATTATTGGCCTCTTTTGGCAAAAGAGCCGTCTGGTGACTCCGTTTCCTCCATTGATGCATTGGTCAAAAATAGCCAGAAAAAAGAGACGCTTCTTTTTACCAAAAAAGTGGTGCTGGGAACCTTTCCATTAAAAGATGATGCAATCAGCGGGTGGAAAGTTTGTAACCCTAAAAAAGATA
>DNPQ01000124.1 GCA_003501335.1 Bacillota bacterium | reverse complement strand
AAAATCATGGAGATTGAGGATGTAGGCGCTCTCAATCAGCAGATTGCAGCCGGGCGTTCAGGAGAATTGATCCGCATCGCAGAAGCCCTTCATGAGAAAAAAATTGGCCAAATTGCCGATCAGATCACGGCGGATCGGGATCGGATCAAAGTTGTGTTAATTGCTGGGCCATCTTCATCGGGTAAAACCACTTTTGCTCAACGTTTGGCAGTGCAACTTAAAGTGAACGGTTTACGGCCGGTACCGATATCCATTGATGATTATTTTGTGGATCGTCAGCGGACACCGATGGGTCCGGACGGTTTACCAGATTTCGAGTGCATAGAAGCTCTTAATGTTGAGCTTTTTAATGAACATTTAACTTCGCTGATTCAGGGCCGTTCCGTGGTATTGCCACGGTATGATTTTCAAAAAGGGCGGAGTGAGAGTAGTGGGATAACGTTACAGATTACCAAAGAACAACCGCTTATTATTGAGGGCATTCATGGGCTCAATGATAAGTTAACTTCCAATATACCCAAGGATAATAAGTTTAAGATTTATATTAGTGCATTGACGCAGCTGAATATTGATGATCATAACCGGATCCCGACCACGGATAACCGGGTTATCCGGAGAATTGTCCGGGATAATCAATTTCGGGGACACGATGCCTTAAAGACCATTGGCATGTGGCCGATGGTACGCCGAGGCGAGGAAACCCATATTTTCCCCTTTCAAGAAGAAGCGGATATCATGTTCAATTCGGCACTCATTTATGAACTGGCAGTACTTAAAAAATACGCTGAACCTTTATTACAACAGATTACTCCGGATTATCCGGAATTTTCCGAGGCCAAACGGCTATTAAAGTTCTTAAGTTATTTTTTACCCATGGATGATTCCGAGGTACCGATAAACTCAATTATTCGGGAGTTCATTGGCCATAGTTGTTTTCAAGTATAACCAAAAAAATTATTTACGATATTTGAATATTCTGCCCAAGGTCTTGAATAATTGGCTGCTGATTTTCTGGGTATTGGAAGGTGTCGCATTGCCGATTTTTCCGACACTGAGTTTATCACGCAGGCTTTGGGTGACGGCCTGAATGACTTTGAATTTGGCATTAACCCTTAAATCACTTAAGGGACCAGAGAGGGTAAAGTCGAAATTAAGCCTCCCGTTGCCGTTTTGGATGCCTTTGATAATAAAATTGGCTGGCGCCCCCAGCAGGGTTCCGTTGAAAGTTTTACCCTTTCTGGGTGTTAATTGTAGCCTATGGATATTGACATGATGATAACTGCTTAAATAGTCATTGTGACAGTTTAAATCGGAGCTGATGTTGGCCCTGCCTGATTTAACTATCAAAACGGAGTTTGGAACCAGATAACCATAGTCGGCTAAGCTTAGATTGGCGATCCTACTTTTGGCGGTGAAACTGATTTTATTGCCGCCAAAAAGTCCTGTACCATCTATTCTCATCGGCACTGGGTGATTGGTTCCCAGTTCAGCTAAACCGGAAAAGGCAGTGATTGTTTTTCCGGGGTTGGGCATAACCAAGTTCTTTAGAATGAAGTCAGCACGATTGAATACCAACGTAGGCTGAGCATTATGGCTGATGCCATAACTCTTAAGGATAATTTTACCGTTTTCAAGCCTGAAACGGTTGAGTTTGACCATAAAAGTGGATTCGCTGGCAGAAGTAGAGTGTGGGTTCATAGTAAACTTCGACAGATAGTAGTCGAGGTTCATATCACCATTTTGATATTGGATGACGGTGATTACCGGCCGGAGTATTGAAATATCTTTGATAACAAGCTGTTTATGAAAAAGGGGAATCATTGCCACCCGGATATTCATACTGTCGGCTTGAAGTAGATTTTTTTTACCAAAGCCGGGCGCTTGTTCCAACTCAATTTGATTGATTTGAACCATGGCTCCGGTGAAAAAGGAAATCCGCACCGAACCCATTTTAAGTCTATCACCAAATATTGAAGTTACTTGCTTTTTAATAAGGATGCCGGCGATAGGATTAATGAAGATGGGTAAAGCGGTCATTATCAATAGAATGAAAATGATGAATGACAATAGAATTACAATCACAAGATGCTTTTTCTTTTTATCAAATTTTTTGGGCGCGGGAGAATGCGTTGCCATAAGCTTTTGCCTCCAGCTTGAAATTATCGTTTTTATTTAAACATGAAAAGAAAATGTTTCGTAAATTGTTGCATTCCAATTATACTATAAAATTGGAACTAGAGGGATACGAAATTCATGGTAATGGGAAAAGATGAATCGATAGGTAAGGATTGTTTGAAAATTAGTATTGACAATACCCCTGTATTTTTGGTATATTAGTATATGTTCACTGAGTGACTTACTCAGGTACGGGCTTGTAGCTCAGTTGGGAGAGCGCTTGAATGGCATTCAAGAGGTCAAGGGTTCGATTCCCTTCAGGTCCACCAATAGTTTAACCCGGTTTTAAAAACCGAAAATATAAGGGTTTCAACAGTTTTGCAACAGTTTTATAGAAATGAAAAACCACTCTTTAACGGAGTGGTTTTTTTATGTCCGTTTTCGATATGACTTAATTCTCTCGGTAATTTCTTCTTCTGTATAACCTTTTTTTCTTAACCGGATTTTTTGGGCGTTATAGGCTTCCCTGCAAAGGCTTTGAGTTCCTGGTATATCCGGCGGGCAAAATATAGCATCGGCTACTGTTGGGACAAATAAGTTATGACAAGCCGGACACTCTTTTAATTCTTGACGTTTAGTGATTATTCCATGTAATTGATAGTAGGCCATTCCCAAAAGGATACTGCTTTCGAGTTGATAAATAAAGCCACCATTTATATTATCAGGAACAAGACTAAAAGAAAAATGAGCCTTATTATTCATTTCTTCCCAAAAGCGCGACGCAAAAATAAACTTTGATTCATTATTAAAACGCCAAATATCATTTTCAAGATTTTTAAGTTTTTTCTTAAGATCAAATTTTTCATATTCCTGTATTGATATCGATTCTAATTTTTTATTAGTTTGCTCTAATTGTCTTTTTAAGCTTTCTTCCTTTATTGCAAGTGTCCGATAATCCTCATAAAATTTTCGAATATTAATAACTGCTTCTTCAAAATCATCAAGTTTTTCTTCTATTCCATACTTTTCTGGAATACCACAGCCTAACAAGCCCCATTTGTCACAAAATTCCAAAATTTTACTATCGTCATTTATATTCAAGCTCAAAATATTTTGTAGTAATTGGGTTCCTTTCATTTGCAGCAATCCTTTTCCTTCAAATGGATGAAGTAACTGCCCTTTTTTCCTTAAGTCATAATTCTGTTCCCATTGTGTAGTTAAGTAAATACCGTCTTTTCTCGTTTCCGTTTTATATAGTGGATATTTAGCCCCGGTAACCCTGAAAATCATTCTATTCTCAAACTTCTCATTCATGAGGATTTTAATTTTATCTTCCATCACAATTTGCCCCTTCTTAAAAGATATGCGTATAGTAGTCGGTAAAATTTAATTTATATACTACTGACTATTATATAATCAAAAGTGAAGAAAGACAAGAGCGCACCAAAGCAAACAATACCGAGCTAAACTTGGAGAGATTATCAGGAGTCCGTGAGCGTAGCGGCGATAACCAGGGGAGATAATGTATTTTAAAACTCTAAAGACGGTGGAGAGTGCGGAGGCGAATTAAATTACGCATAAACGGTTATCCGTAACACCTGGCGAAGATCCTTGACAATAATAGTCAAGGGGAGCGCGTGGCTATAAAAGAAGAAGCTTAACAAGATAACCCGATTGATTTTCATAATTTAGATGGATACCAGTGAGAATCCAATTTTTATTTTTAAAATAGCGTTTATTAAAAATATAGATAGGAGGTTTTAAAAATGTCTGAGAATCCCAAATATATTGGTCCTGAATATGTCAGGGAGAATATTTTTAACGGTGTAAACGGGCCAAAGTTGAATAATAACGGAGTTTATGCTCTTTTTCAAAGGAAAGACAGCCCTGCATTTAAGATCGGCAAGAAATGGTTTGCACCTACCGAGCCGTTTTTGGAATGGCTAAATAAGCAAGCATTGAATAAAGAAGGATAAAGCAAAACCTCGGAGGCGGTCCGAGGCGGCATGAAAGGCAGGTGAATTTGTGAATGTGTCTACAGATAATATGGTATACCATCAACCCATAGATGTCAATGTTTTAAACTATTTAACGGACTATTTGGATGCTGGGTTTAATTTGTTTCCATTGAAAGAGCGCGATAAAATACCGGCGATAAAATGGAAGCCATTGCTAAAGAAACCGTTAACGATAGATGAGTTAAAACAATTTTATGAAACTAATCCAAAATTGAATATCGGAATTATTATGGGGCCAACGTCAGGCGGGTTGATTGTGTTAGATGTCGATCATTCACCACCCGAGCAGTTGGTTTTTTTATTAGCTGAAAATCCAACTGCTGCAGTACAGACAAGTAGAGGCCGTCATTACTATTTCCGAAGTAAAAAGAAGTTACCGAACCTTAATTTTAATTGGGGAGAATTAAGATCCAATGATGTTTACGTAGTAGCTCCACCGTCAATTCATCCTAACGGAATCCGATATGATTTTTTGAATGACTGCCACCTGAATGAAATAGTTGAGATACCAGATGCAATTTTAAAGTTTTTGACTACCCGAGGGAGTGTGGTTGGGAAAAGAGGGAACGTCAATCCAGATTCCGGACTCACGTCAAAATCATTTAAGGGGAACTCTAAAGGGAAGTTACCTAGTAATGAATTAATATATCCATTACTAGGTAACTATACAGTTAGCAGGGACTCACCGTATTCATTACTAGGTAACTTTGGTAATACCTACAAGGACCCGGAGATAGCTTTAAAAGTCATGAGATCACTTGGAATCAATGTTTCAAAATTGGGCGAGGCATTTAGATGTCCAATTCACGAAGACGTTAATCCATCAGCGGCTTTATGGAAAGGTAAAAACGGAACTATTATGTTACACGAATTTCATCAAGGTGATAATTTCTGGACTTTGCCGGAAATGTATGCTTCATATATCTGTCACAAAAAAGAGTTTATGAAACTTTCTAAAAGTCAAATGGTCGAATGGTGGATTAGAGTGCTCGAAAATATCGGGCATATACAATTACCAACGATAAAATTTAAGCCATTACCTGCAAATGTATCCAAAGGAACTAAGGCCACATATGAGGGGTTCATTTATTTAATTCGAATACGTAAGTTTTATAATCAAAATGAAGCTGAAGAGGCTCCGTTTAGTTGGGGATTTGCTTGTGATTGGTGTAATTTCACCAAACCAACTATTCAAAAAGGATTGAAATGGTTGTTGGCAAATGGTTATCTTGAAAAAGCCAAAGATGCTATTAAATGCGGAAAGCGTGAAGCCGCGTTGTACAAATTAAAAAAAGAAGGGTGCTTTTTGAAATGATTGATTTGAACGACAAACTTATAGACGAAATTTCAGAGCTGGCTCCGGAAGAAATCATAAAAAAATTTAGTCCCGAAGAAGTGGAGTCATTAACAATTAAAATAATCCAACAAACTGCCAAATTAGAAAGCGACTTAAAAGAACGCGAAGAAAAAGAACACTATATGCGGCAACAATTAATTAAAGAATTCGGTGCAAAGCCAATAATATCATTATTTCTGACTGGTGAAGATGAAGTAGAAATTAATTTAATAATTAGCGGCGTAATTAATACCTTCCCTGAAAGAATCGGTATTTTTGACGGGTTCGAATTGCTTAGCTTCATCGCAAATTTATTACACATACCGGAAAAGAGGCAGCGCGTTGACAATGCACTGGCAAGGTATCAGGGTCCAATTAATCAGACTCCTTTGGCTACCGTAGATTATCAAGTGTATGGTAGAAAAGTTGCTCATTGGTTAAATTTTGGTGTTAATCCAAAACCAAAGATTCATTGGTTTAAAAAAATTAATATTTTTGGGAAGGAGGTGTGATATGAGCGGCAAATACTGGGAGACCGAAACACCCCAAACAATCAAAACCGGTAGAAACTTCTTGAAGTATTTCAAAGGAGCCGGGCGACTACAAGTAGCGGCACTGTACAAGGATCAAACAACTGGAGAGATTAAGCAAGGCAAAACGGCGGTATTAGACATGGAGGATCTGGCACTTCATCCGCAGTCATTGGACTTATTACAAAGCTTTATTGATGAGGCTAAAGAGCAGGTGGTCTCGTAAAAACAAATTAACAGGCGAGATTCATCTTCTCACCTGCTAAAATGCCGTAACCGTACGGAATTGAGGGTTGATCTATATGAAACAACACTCTTTATTTTAGATCAAACCCTCTGAAAAATCAATTAAAAATTGGGGGGGTTTACATTTTATGGAAAAAAAAATATCGGATTTGCTCACACAAATGATCAACGGGATCGCGGAACTAAATCGCAGTAACCAGCGGTTATTCGTGCTGGCTGTTGCGGTGGTCATTGTGGCAGCAAGTTTAATTACATGTTTTGCTTATGAAATTTCACGTATAGGAGGCCGTTAAATGAAAATAATTGAGCGGTTTATAATACAAAGTTTTGGGGCATTGGTTGGATTGTCAATCATAGTAGACATTTTGGCTTTAATTAAATTTATAAAGGAGCAATGAATTTGACTGAACAAAATGAAATTATCATTCGGATTATTACTTGTATGGAAAAAATGCTTAACGACTTGTACCAGCACGCTACGATAGGAAACACATATGCGGACGTAACAACAGAACTGGATTCAATTAAAAAACAATTGGCGGGAGGCAAATGAATTGGAACAGAAAAATCCGAAAAAAGTACCTAAAAAAGAAGAAAAAATTACAGAATTGACTCCAAGGCAAAAACAATTCATTGATGAATACATGATTGATTTTAACGGAACTAAAGCGGCTATTCGTGCGGGTTACAAGGCAAATTCAGCTAATGAACAGGCTTCGGCACTATTAGCCAAACCCAACATAAAAGCTCTCGTCGAGGCGCGTAAGGCCGAACTCTCCAGTAAGACGCAGCTAAGCGCCGAATGGGTTGTAACACGGTTAAAGGAAATCAGTTCTCGTTGCATGGCCGCTGAGCCGGTTTTGGACAAGTCCGGAAAACCCATTGGGGAATGGCGGTTTGACAGCATGGGCGCAAATAAAAGCCTTGAGAACATTGGCAAATATCTTGGTATGTTTAGCGAACGTGTTGAATATAAAAACGTTACTCACGATCAAAACTCTGTAACGATTGACGTATCGAAGTTTGACCGATTAACCCGAATGCAGGTTCATTTCATGGGTGCATTAATGAAAGTAGTCGATGAAAAGCCTGTCAGTATTGAGGATTCGCGGCTGTTAGAGATAATGGATAGTACTGCGCTTGAAGATTAATCATGATGTCATAGTTGTTGAGGCTTTGAGCTGGTATTTATCAGCTTATTTTTATTTGCAACACCATTTGCAACAGTTAAAAACATTGTCCTAGAATTTTGTACTCTAGGATATGCCATTGAGCAGGCATTTAATGGTTAATGATGCAAGTTTACTGCATGAAGTAAGACAGTTGCTTGATAGTTGCTTAGGACGATGTAACTTGATCGGGTTGGGCACGGGCCGCGGTGTTTCTCCCCCCACCGAAGAAATTCCAAAGAACCCAGTTACTTCCAATTAAACTGGGCTCTAGTCTTTTAGATATTTTATAACTTTCACTAAAGGAGGTGATCGAAATGGCTGATAATACAGGTTATAGCGGGATTGAACTTGATTTTCCGGCGTTAACAAGCTTCATGGAAGGTGTTTTAAAAATTCTTGGTAATTCTTGCAACAACGGGCAAATGTCTTCAGCGTCGCAAGTACTCCTAAGACAAATGGATATTGACTGTCGGGCGTTCAAAACAAGTGTTGATAATTCCGACGAATACAAATTAGCGGACTAATTGTAAACTGGCTGGGGGGGTACTCCCCCGGTCTTTTTTTCAGCAATTTATTTTAAAAATGTCGTTTTATATTTCAGAAAAAAATTTCAAAATTGGAGGTAGCAGCATGCGAGAATTGTATATTTTGAATAGTGACGGGCCAAAAAAAATATAACCGGGATGGGGAATTGAAAATGGGAATTTTTAATACAGACGAAATCAAAATTAAAAAAAATCAAATAAAGGAGCGTAAAGCGATGGAAAACCAAAATCAAGATTTAAACGAAAAATTTGAGGATGTTCTCAAAAAAGGCGAGGCCAATTATAACAATTCACGCACCGAATACGGCAAACAACTTGCTGAAGCGGGAAAACTTCCTTACGCCGAATATGAATCTGGGGTTAAACAAATTAAAAATCAATTTTATAACGGGGCCGTAAATCTTAAAAAATCTACAATTACCGAACTTCGCGGCATTGTTAAAACGGCAGAGGACGAATTTAAAAAGGCCGACACAAATAAAAAGCGGCTTTTGGTTGAAGAAGAAATTTTAATTGCTACCGTGGAAAATAGTGCAATTCAACTTCTGGCTTCCTTGAACGGGGATGCCCTTTGCGGAGTGTCACGGCATGCCCGTATCATAGGTGCTTTCATTGAATTACATCGAGATAATTACGACGTACTTAATTTTACCAAGATTTTTCTTTTAAACTCTAACATTATTGGGCGCGGCAGTAACCGGAATGAAATTAATTTGCTGGTAGAACAGATCGATAAATTTTTAATAGGTTCTACAAGGCTTTCAATTAAAGAAGTCACGGCTAAAATCAATAGTTTTGAATCAAATACCGATAAATTCCCGTTCCCCGCTAATCGGTATGCTGATATGACGATTGATTTTAACTAAAATAAAAAAATAGAAGGCGTTGAAAATATAATGAATATGGTATCTTTAGTGGGTTTTTTACCACACGAATTAGAATTGAAAGCAAGCAAAAACGGCATTGATATGTGTTCGTTCAAGCTTTGCGCATATTCAGGAAAAAGTACACAGCTTTTAAAGTGCGTTTCTTTCGGAAAAATAGCTCAAAATATGACGAAAAACCTTCAAAAAGGGGCCTTGATTTCTATAGGCGGCCACTTGGAAGGGTACACGCTGGAAATAGATGGCATTTCGAGGCTTACCATGGAAATTCATGTTGACACAGTTCATTTTTTATAGCTAAAAACGATTTTATTTAGATAATGAATCGTTGTGTTAGACAGAACAGCAAACAATTTAATCAGTAAATAAGCCCCAGCTGACAACTGGGGTTTTTTATTGAATAAAAAGAGGTGCCATAAATGGTTGGTTACGTATTTTCTTGGAACGAAAAACGAGGGTGGGGCTTCATTCGGGGCCAAGATGATACCGATTATTTTGCTCATTACAAAGAAATTCTTGGTATGATCGGATTTCGTAAACTAATTCCCGATGACGAAGTAGAATTTTCCGTAATTCCTAGCGGAAACCCTAAAAATTCTGCGAAGGCAGTTAAAATAAGGAGGTGTCAATGATGACTGGTACAGTTAAATTTTGGAATGCTGATAAAGGCTATGGCTTTTTAGTTGGCGATAATGGCATAGATTATTTTTGCCATGTTAAAGGTCTTAACGGATATTCACAAGGGTTCAAAGAATTGGAAAAAGAACAAAAAGTCGAATTCAAAATTGAAATTCAATCGGATGGTCGGAACAGAGCAGTTGATGTTTTAGTCACGGGGTAGAATCATAAGCCAACGATCAATTATATCAAATGGTAAAAAATGGGCGTAGCAACGATAAGGGTTTTAAGCTATGGCTTTTGTAAAAAAGATTCTGGAGGGGTGGGCGGTATTAAAAATGTTGGAAAAATGTTTGGATTGTTCAGAATCTCCAAATGAGGTTTTAAATTGCAAAATTATTAGCTGCCCATTGCATCCCATTCGGCTTTCTAAATGTACCAATATTGCCGACAGGGAAGATTTGCAACTGTTCAAAGCTAAGTGTTTAGATTGCTGTTGTAACCAAATTGAAAAGGTTAAACAGTGTCTGGTTAAACGATGTCCATTATACGAATATCGAAAATTCTATTACAAAAACAGAAAGGATGATTATTAATGGCAAATGATTTAGGAGATATAAGGGCAGTTGGTATTGACGTGGATCTGTCCGGGCTTAAAACTGGGATGCAACAGGCGGCGGACGCTGTAAAAAAAAGCAGCAAAGAAATGCAAACCGCTTTGCTACAATCAGTGCAAAATATTGAATCATCACTAAATAGAGGTGAAATAGAAAGAGGATTAGAAAAAATAGCGGCAGCTCAAAAAGCTGCCGCCGCTGCTGCTACTGCTGCTTCTGCTAAACAAGCTGCTGCTGCTAAAGAAATTGAAAACGCTACCAAACAAATATCTAGAGGACTATCGCTTTATGTCAGTTTACCTATGGCAGCGGCTGGCGTTGCGTCGGTAAAAATGGCAGCTGATATGGAAACTACAAAAATTGCTTTTACTACCCTTTTAGGATCAGCCAAAGCAGCTCAAGACCAACTTGATAAAATGAAAGATTTTGCGGCGAAAACTCCTTTTCAATTCACGGATTTGACAGTCGCAGCCAAAAGAATGATGGCTTATGGGTTTTCTGCGCAACAAGTATTACCTATGATGAGGACGTTGGGCGACGCCATGTCAGCATTAGGAACCGGTAACGAGGGTATCGATCGGATGACCGTCGCTCTCGGCCAGATGCAAGCTAAAGGCCGAGTCATGACGCAAGAGATGAATCAGATTACCGAAACTGGTGTTTCTGCATGGAAGTATTTAGCCGATTCTCTTCATGTCAGCATGTCTGAAGCTATGGATATGGTAGAAAGAAGAATGGTAACTTCTCAGCAAGGCATATCCGCTATCTTAGAAGGTATGGGAAATGATCCTAAATTTAAAAATGGTATGCAGAATCAAATGGATTCAATCAATGGGGCTTTTTCAAATTTTAAAGACAATCTTA
This sequence comes from Bacillota bacterium, assembly GCA_003501335.1. Lineage (GTDB taxonomy): Bacteria > Bacillota > UBA4882 > UBA8346 > UBA8346 > UBA8346. The sequence goes on along the minus strand of DNPQ01000124.1, from coordinate 3,218 downwards.
CATTCGCAGCTGCTGATTTGGGCCAAAATATTGCTAATAGTATTAATCTTAAAAGCGCTTTTAACAGTGTTACTGATGGATTGGGTAGCCTAACAAAAGCTTTTTCGGGTTTGAATCCTAATGTAAAAACTTTTGTAACATTTGCCGGAATAGCTGTTGCCGCAACTGGACCGTTAATAGTGGCTATTTATTCATTAAAAACTGCTTTGACCGCATTACAACTTTCTTTCGCTCCTTTTTTAATTGGTGGAGCAATACTTTTAGGATTGGCAGCAATTGCGGCTATATTCGTTAATATTAAAAACCGTGCTAAAGATGCAATGACTGAAATCGCAAACATTACTGTACTCACAGAAGCTGTAAAAAAGCAAAAAGAATATGCTGAAGAATTAAAAAGATTGCAGGAACAAAAAGAAAAAATAAACGCTATGGAAAAGCGACAGGGTGGTGAAGAAGCGGTAGGCCAATCTGCTAGTGGAAAAAATGTAGTCCAAAAAATAAAAGATGCTACCGCCGCCTATGATGCGCTTGGCAAAAAAATTAAGGAAATTCAAAGTGGTGGAACGGCCGCGGCTACAGTTGCACCTGCAAAAGTAGAAACCGGTGGTGCTCCTGGACGTGGAAAAGGTCAACAAGATGATTACGAAAAAGCTAAATCATTATACGAACAAGATGCTGCAGCTTACGGGATAACGATTAGTGAAAAAATAGCTAAATATAACGAATATTTAGGTTCATATGATGCAAAAACGAAGGAATATTCTCAAAAAGTAAAAATGACCGATGAAGAAACGGCAGAATTCGAGAAAGGATTAATTGAACTCGAAACGGAGCAAAAAAAACAATCCGCTGATGTTGCTAAAATAAACAACGATTCCGAATTGCAAAGTAAATTAAACGATTTGGATGAAGAAAAAGACGCGATCCGTTCTCATTCCGACGGTAATATTTTAACTAGAGAACAAGAGATGTACAAGATCAACGAAATTGACCAACAAGCATATGAATTAAAAAGGGCCGTGCTTACCGCTCAAGAAGATGATTTCAAAACCGCAGCATCAAAGGAAACTGTCGAATATGCTCAATTAAAGGCAAAAGAAAAAGCCATGGATGATGAGCGGAACAATCAATACAAGCAATATTTGAATAAGCAGGAAAACGATACAAAAACTATTTGGGATAAAATTAGAGATACAATTACAGAAGCTTCGCAAATGATAGCTCAATCATTATCAAGCAATTTTCAAACCGCTCTTGAACAAATGGAGAACGGAACCTATAAATGGAAAGATATATTAAGCAATACATGGAGCACTTTAAAATCAACTTTTGCGAGCGTTGTTAATAAAATGGTGGCTGATTATTTGGCTGGGCAAATAGCACATAGGATGGCTGATTCTGCTACAACTCTAGTGAACAAAGCTCAAGCGAAAACCCAATCATCTATTGTAGCAGCCTCCAGCGTTGCAGCAGCGACTGCTATGGTAGAAACAAGCGCTGCCGCTTATGAAGGTACTTTGGGAATGCTACAGTCTATGACTACCGCTATAGGGGCAATATGGCCCGCTGGTACTGCTCTAGCTGCTGCAATGGAAGTTGGAATAGTAAGCGCTCAAGCTGGTATAGTTGGGTCTTCTGCTGCCGCTACTGCTGCAATTGCCGGTATTGGAGCCGGAGCCGCCGGGATATCCGCCTTTGATGTTGGTTCTTGGGAGGTTCCTTCCGATCAATTAGCAAATATCCATCAGGGAGAAACGATTGTACCCAAAAACTTTGCTGAAAAGTTAAGAGAAACGGGGAGCATGACGGGGAATTCAAATGGTGGTGATACTCATTTCCATATTCATGCCGTAGACGCCAAAAGCGTTCAGAAACTTTTCTTAGATAACAAAGAATCATTGATAACTGCTATGAAATCAGCGCAACGTAATTTCTTTTAAAACTGTATGGCGAAAGGGTTCTTCCTAATGAGGAACTCTTTTATTATGGTAGCAGAAGGAAATTTCAATTTTTTCTAGAATATGTTTTGAAAAAAGGAGGGGCTTCTTTGAAAAAATATTTATTACTATTATTGTTTTTGCTGATTTTGATATCGCCAGCTTTTGCAATAATTAAAGAGGATGCAAAAGCATCTTTAGATAAACAATCCATTCCTTTTACCAAAGAAAATTTTGTTAATTACGCAGCTATGGGCAATGAACAAATAGTTAATTTATTTTTAGATGCAGGCATAGATCCTAATTCGCAAAATGTATTGGGTTGGACGGCTTTGATGTATGCTTCTCTAAACAATTTTCAAGATATTACCAATTTACTGCTTAATGTCAATGCAAATGTTAATATAAAAACCAATAATGATGAAACAGCAATTTACTTTGCTTCCATGAAAGGCAATAAAGAAATTGTTGAATTATTATTAGCAAAGGGAGCAGATCCTAATATAAAAACCAAACTAGGGCAGACTCCGCTTTCTATTGCGAAGGCATTAGGAAAAAATGATGTTGTCACATTACTACAGTCAAGTGGTAAGGCAGATAGTGAGAATCGCCTTAAACTACCTGAAAATTATCCAAAAATAGACTCAAAAACATGTTTCACAAAAATCGATGATAAAAGCATCGAGCAAGCTAAACAAGAGGCTGTAAAAGAAAAAGTTCCCTTTATTTACTATCTAGGATATAAGGCGGAAATTTTCAATAACGTTTTAACTGAGACTTTAACAGGAGTTGCTCAAGGAAAAACAACATTATATTGTTATTTAGCCACACCATATTTAGGTATAAAATATGAATTTTATAAAGCCAATAAACAATTTAAACCTGTAGATATGAATTTAGTTAATCATTATATAGATCGTAAAGATTTTGCCGGTATAATTGTGTCCCCTCAGGATGTAGGAGAGGCTAATCTTGAAGAAAATAGCATGGGCTATTTATCTAACCAGCAAGAGGCAGTTATTGCGAATGTAGTAATACGAAAAAAGGGGATTATATATCAAAGCGTTTCAAAAAGTGGCAATGCTTGGGTTTTCCCAATTGATCTTTTTTCTACCGATGCCAATATTGAAATTATTGCAGTTGACCAAGATAATGTTCAAAAAATATTAAAAGTTTCTGGAAATACTTTATCTAAATTTAAATAAACTGTATTAAAAAGTAAGCTGCATTTGAAAGACCCTCTGGGGTCTTTTTTTATTATGCTTCAGCAAGATTCAGGTG
>DNPQ01000043.1 GCA_003501335.1 Bacillota bacterium | reverse complement strand
GCTTGAGTGAATCGTGACCCTGAGTGTACTGTCGGGATTCAGGCTTAAAAATACATAACAGATGGTGAAGGCACATGTCTAAAGACTTCAATCAAAAGAAAGTATCCATCTTTTTTTATTTATTCATAACTGAATTGTCGGTTATCCTCTTTTGTATCGCCAGCGTGGGAATTTTCAGTTATTTTCAGGCCGCCCGTCAACTGGAACGGGCGGCTGCCCAACTCAATGTAGCGGCTCATCTGCTGCAACATCAAAAAGGAATTTTATTATTGCATATAGGACTCGGCGTCATCCTTTGCGGGTTAATTGCAGGTTTGGTGGCTTTTTTGACTTCCCGTAAGCTGTCTAAAATGTTCAATCGTTTTCTTTCCAAAATGAAAGATACTGTGGAGTCAAAAGGGGATTTAACCTTACGGATTCACAGCGGAGCATCGATTCGGGAAATTGTTTTGGCTGAGGAAAGTTGGAATCAAATTCTGGAGAATCATCGAAATACCATTCAATCGGTTACTAGGATTACGGATGCCCTCAACGATTTTGGCCAGAAATTGCTCTCATCGATCCAGTCCGTGAACGCCGGAGTTAAGCAGGTTTCAGAAGTAATGACGGAAGTTACTCAAAAGGCCGAGGTTCAGTCGGTGAACACTTCCCAGATTGCCGGTGTCGTTCAGGATATTTCTGCCAGTTCGGTCCAGGCGGCGACAGCGGCCAGCGAAGCGCAGCAAGTTTCTATCAATTCCAAGCAGGCTGCTGAAAACGGACAACTTACCGTGAAGGAAACTTTGGCTTTATTGATGCAAGTGGAGCAATTTGCCGGTAAATTGAAGGACCTTAGCAATGATTTGAATACTCGTTCGGAACAGATTCGGCGAATCCTTGATATTTTAATCTATATCTCCAGACAAACCAAAATTTTAGCCTTGAATGCCAATATTGAAGCGGCCAAAGCGGGGGAAGCCGGCCGGGGATTTGCGGTGGTCGCTCAACAGATTCGTGATTTGGCCGACAATTCCCAGGATTCCATCGGAGATATAGCCGAACGCATTAATGAGGTCCGTGACGCTTTAGCTGAAAACGTTTCATTGGTCGGTAGTTTTTATGAATTGGTGGAGAAAGGCGGTAGCAAGATTATGGAAGCTGAATCTCATTTGGTTGAGATTCAGGAAAGTTCAAAAGCCAGTTTATCGTTGGTGAACCGCCTTTCTGAACTTGTAGAACATCAAACGAGTCCTATTGAAGAAGTTTCAAGTCTCATCCAGACTTTAGCCCAAATCAGCCGACAGTTTTCATCTTCCAGTCAATCTGTTGTGGAGACGATATTCAACCAGACCGAGGTTCTTGAAAATGTATCAACCCTGGCGAGGGAGATCCAACAGGCTGTCGATGAGTTACATCTGCTGGTCGAGGAATGGAAGCTATAACGTGGAGCTTTTGAAAGAGACTATATATTGAATTTACTGGCGGACAGCGATAATTGTTCCGCCATTTTTTGTAATGTACCGGCTGCATCGTTCACAATCATCGTTGAAGTGTATTGCTGTTCAAAAGTGGCTGAGACCTCTTCGACCGCAGCTAAATTATCTTGGCTAATTTGTGAAACTTTGGTGATTTCATTAATGATGGCTTGATTATTATCATGCAATTGAACCGCAGTTTGGGTAACGAGAGAAATACTTGCAATAATTTGATCGACTTGTTTGATAAGTTTTTGAAATAGGCTGACGGTTTCAATCAAAGCATTATGACTGATTTTAACCTGCATCATCCCTTGTTCCATCGTGACAAAAGCATATTCTGTTCTGGATGAAACCTTGTGAATAACCTCATCAATTTGTTCAACGGATTCTCTTGATTGAATCGAAAGTTGGCGAATATTACTGGCAACTATGGCAAATCCGCGACCATATTCTCCTGCCCTTGCTGCCTCAATGGAAGCATTCAATGAAAGCAGGCTTGTTTTTTCGGCAATTTCTCGGATAACATCAACCATTTTGCCAATTTCAATATGATCTTCCGCCAAGTTTTGAACTGTTTTGTGAATTGAATTCACCGAATCTACCAGATTATTAGTGGTACCGGTCACTTCCGTAACTGCTTTTTCACCGCGTTCCGCTGTGAATGATGCTTCTTTACACGCATTATTGATATTTATTGTGGCCTGAATAACCAAGTCAGCATTTTCGGTGGCTTTTTGAATTGATTGTTTGGCCGTCTCGACGGTTTCAGTTTGGGTGGTGGCTCCAGCGGCGAGTTCACTGACAAGTTGATTTAATTCTCCTAATGAATGGGTGGTTTCATCAGTTACTTTGAACAAGTCGTTGCTGGAGATGGTGATGTGTTGGGCATTTTCTGCCGCTTCGGTGACCATCAAACGCAATTCATCGATAGCGTGATTAAAAGCAGTGGCTACCGCGCCGACTTCATCTTTTGCTGCTATTTCCGCTTTAACCCGTAAATCACCTCTAGCCAACGATTCGGTGGTATTTTGGAGTTTTTGTAAGGGAAGAATAATTGAGCGAGCTACGAGAAGTCCGATAAAAATTGCGATAAGTACTCCTAGAACAGTAATCCATGTCTGAAGCACTAATACTGAATTATAAATCTTCTGGCTTTTGCTATAAATGTTAAGCCCTTTAATTCGACTTTGTTTATCGATTGCAAAAAGGCAATCATAAAGATTTTGGGAGTCATTCTTGAAATCGAAATATAAAAACGATGTCATTGAGCCGTTGGTGCGTATCTCATTATAAAGATCTCTTAAATCTCTTTGATATTTGTTTTGGACAATTTCGACTTTCTTGGTATCTGCTTTAGATAAATAGGCTGAAAAATAACCGATTTGACCCGTGACATTATTCATTTGAGAGGATAATTGTGAGAGTGCCGAGCTATCACCTTCAATAGCCCGTGAAGTCGTTTGATCTACTTTGTAAATCAAATCCAAAGCATCGGATAGCGGGTAAAGAACAGTTGAATTACTCAAAAATATATCATTGGCTACTTGGTTCATATCATGAATTTGAGTAATTCCAACGATACTTACGATAACACTTATCAAGCTCATGAATAATAATAGGGCGGTAATTTTAAAGACTACACTTTTAATATTCATCTTCTTTAGAGAACGGAAGGTATCTAAAATATTAGCTTTCATAACAAACCTCCAGTACTTTAAAATAACCTCCCGTTGGAGGTTATCGATAAAAAAGAGAAGTACATAATGTGCTTCTCTTTTTTCATAGGTGTGAAAACGGATAGTAAGATTATTTTTTGGCTGACTTAGTTTTAATATCTACCCATACAGCCAGTAATAGAACTAAACCTTTAACGACAAATTGCCAGAAAGATTCGATGTTCATCATACTTAAACCATTGTCAATACTGGCCATGACCAAGGCACCGAGAATAGCTCCAGGTATACTTCCAATACCACCCAAAAAGCTTGTACCACCAATAACACAGGAAGCGATGGCATCGAGTTCCAAATTAGTACCAGCGGTGGTAGTGGCTGCATCTAATCTGGCGGTGGCTAACACTCCGGCTATCCCGGACAATAAGCCCATCAGGATAAAAATCGCCATCGTCCTTCGACGGATGTTAATACCGGATAATCTGGCCGCATCAGCATTACCTCCCATGGCGTATACCTGCCGTCCGAACTGGGTGCTTTTGGTGATAAAAGTGAAGATTAAAACCAAAGCCAGAACTATAATGATTGGATAGGGGATACCCTCATATTGGTATAGAATAAAAGTAACAAGAATGATTAAAGCGCAATAAAAAGCAATTGTAAGCAGCTCCAAAAATAGCGGGCGAACTTCAAAACCGTATTTAATCTTAGACTGGCGTGAACGAAGCCTCCCAATTATCAGCGCTAATATCCCAACTGTAGTAAATATAATTCCAGGTATTAAGCTTAGATAGCCGCTGCTAATGATTTTAAAATCGGGCCACATCGGAGCAACAGTCATGAGTTTTATCAATCCCATAGTCGAACCGCGGAAAATCAACTGCCCAGCCAAAGTAACAATAAAGGCCGGTACTGCATGGTAAGCAACCCAATAACCTTGCCAGGCGCCTATAAGTGCTCCTAAGGCCAAAGCCGCCAAAATCGCCCAAACCGTCGGCACATGATACCAAACTTGTAATACCGCCGCCAGACCACCAGTTAATCCCAGGATTGACCCAACCGACAAATCGATATGAGTTGCTACGATAATCATAACCATCCCAATGGCTAATACTGCAGTGATCGACATTTGCCGGGAAAGGTTGGATATATTACGGGGAATCAGATATCTACCATCAGTTAATACGGAAAATAATATCCAAATCCCGATGAGCGCGATAATCATTGTATAAGCCCGTAAATCAAATTTAAAACTCAATCGCTGCCAGAAATTTTTTTCCTGGACTGGGGCATTTCCATCGACAACATTCATCCTAATTTCCTCCTGTCGCAGCATACATTAATTTTTCTTGATCAGCTTCATGATGCATAAATTCACCATTAAGCTTACCTTCATGAATAACTAAGATCCGGTCACTCATGCCTATAATCTCCGGTAATTCCGAAGAAACCATAATGATTGCCACACCTTGTTGCTTCAATTGATTCAT
>DNPQ01000444.1 GCA_003501335.1 Bacillota bacterium | reverse complement strand
TTTTTTTTGGTATAATAAACCTAAATTGATAAGGGAGGCTTTGCAAATGCCTGGGACAATTGCTATTATTGAAGATGAACCCAATATTGTGGAACTAGTTAAATATAATTTGGATCGTGAAGGTTACCGTACAATTTCTGCCGGGAACGGACGCAAAGGATTGGAGCTTGTTCAGCAGGAATTACCGGACTTGGTCATCTTGGATTTGATGTTGCCGGAACTTGACGGTTTATCGGTCTGCAAACAATTGCGGGCAGATGCTCAAACCAAGTCGATCCCGATTATTATTCTTACCGCTAAAAGCGAAGAGGCTGACCGGGTCTTGGGACTGGAGATGGGCGCAGACGATTATGTCACCAAACCTTTTTCACCAAGGGAACTGGCAGCCAGAGTCCGTGCGGTTTTAAGGCGCAGCGGAAATGCTGATGAAGATGAGCCGGCAATTATCGAAATCGGCGAAATTCGCATGGATCTTCGGCAACATTTGGTGAAAGTCAAAGGAGGGGAAGTTGAACTTACACCCAAAGAATTCGACTTCCTGAAACTGTTGTTATTAAATCCCGGCCGGGCCTTTACCCGGGAATTTTTGTTGGAACATTTATGGGGTTATGAATATTTCGGAGATACCCGGACGGTTGATGTCCATGTCCGGCGTCTGCGTCAGAAAATCGAGGACAATCCTGCCGAGCCCATCTATTTAGAGACGGTCCGCGGTGTCGGATATCGTTTCCGAGGTGAATGAGATGAAACCAATCGCTTGGCAATTAGGAGGTTTGCTCCTCCTTCTTTTTTTGCCGTTTTTATTGGCGGGGTTTTTATGGCATAATCTTTTTTTTCCTCTTTTTGCCTTAGTATGGTTTGGTATCATTGGCTTTTTTATATTCCGTTGGTTAAGCAATCCATTAAAAGAACTTTACGATTTTATGGTCAATTTTCAGATGGGAGTCCCGATTCGTAATCGGCTGACCCGGCGCAATGATTACTACGGTAAACTTGCTAAAGGCCTTGAAAAAATTGATCGTACCCATACCAGCCATTTAAGTACTTTACATGGACGGATGGAGGAAATCCGGGCTATTTTGGCCAGCATGTCCGAAGGGGTTGTCGCCACCGATATTACCGGCCGGATTAGTTTGATCAATCCGGCTGCAGCCGAACTTTTCAATCTCAATCCGGGCGAAGGAAATGGCGAGTTTCCTTATAAAGTATTTCCCGATTCGGAGTTGGCGGACATTTTTCATCAGGTCTACGTCAAGGGTTATCCGCAGGAGATCGAGATTACCTGGCCGGGTATCTTGGAGCGGGATTTGAAAGTCCGGTTGGCGCCTATTCGTGATGATGTTAACGAAGAAATCCGGGGCGTTGTTGCCGTGATCGGCGATTTCACCAAACTGCGCCAGCTGGAAACCATGCGTAAGGATTTTGTGGCCAATGTTTCCCATGAATTAAAAACGCCTTTGACTTCGATTAAGGGCTTCATTGAAACGTTATTGGACGGCGCTGTGAACCAGCATGAAACCGCGATGAAGTTTTTGACCATTATTTATCAGGAAGCGGAACGACTGAATAATATTATTCACGATTTACTTGATTTGTCGAAATTGGAATCGGGGAGAACCGAATTACGGAAAGCATCCATTGATTTAAATGATTTATTAAGTGAAATCATTCTTTCGGTGGAAAACCGGCTCCATGAAAAGAATTTAGAATTGAAAAAGGATCTTCAAGCAACGATAATTTTCGGAGATGAGGATCTTTTGCGGGAAGTCATTCTCAATTTATTGGATAATGCCATTAAATACACGCCCGAAAATGGCAGTATTTTGATTGGAAGCCATGAGACCAGTGAAGGTGTTGTTTTTTATATTAAAGATAACGGTCTCGGAGTCCCCAAAGAAAGCCTGCCGCGAATTTTTGAACGTTTTTACCGGGTTGACAAAGGTCGCTCTCGGGCCATGGGCGGTACCGGACTGGGACTGGCGATTGTTAAACACATTATTGAAAGACATGGGGGAAAAGTCTCTGTCGTCAGTGAACTTGGCAAAGGCAGTCAATTTTCGTTCGTTATTCCTTCGGAGGGTAATGAGGGAGATGGCTCTAAAAATGAGGCTGAATAAATTTTTAGCGGAGGCCGGTATCGCTTCCAGACGACAGGCTGATCGTTTCATTCAGGAAGGCCGGATACTGGTGAATGATCTTGTCGTGAAAGAAATGGGTGTTCAAATTGACCCCCAAACCGATCAGATAATGGTGGACGGACATCTCGTGGTTTTACCCGGCCAGTGGGAGTATTTGATACTCAATAAACCCCCTGGCTTTTTAACTACAGTCCATGATCCCTTCGGTCGCCCTACAGTGATGAATCTTTTACCACCAGCGAATACCCGGCTGTATCCGGTTGGAAGACTTGACCTTGATACTTCCGGGTTATTATTTTTTACCAATGATGGAGAGATGGCTTTGGCGCTTACCCATCCCCGGCATTTAGTGGAAAAAACATACCGGGTTCAAGTAAGCGGTATGCCTGATGAACAAAAGCTTCAAAATTTGGCCTCCGGTATATTGCTAGAAGATGGTTTAACTGCACCTGCAAAAGTTGCATTAGAAGGTGCTGAAAATGGGAATGCTATGATTAAAATTATTATCCGTGAAGGGCGAAAACGGCAAATTAAACGAATGATGTCGTCCATCGGGCATCCGGTTATGAGCTTAGAGCGGATGGCCGTGGGTCCATTGAAGTTGGGGACACTTAAACTAGGTGAATACCGGCGCCCGACTGAAGCTGAGTTAGCCGATCTCATGAAGTTGAAGCTGCAGGTTCAAGAAAACGCGCAGAAAAAGCTTTAAGAGAAATATCTTCCAATAAGCTGTGAAGTGTTTTAAAGAAGGGAAAAACCGATTGAAAGCGAAAATCCGTTTTGATTACAAAGCTGAACCCGGTACCGACCGGAAGTTTTTTTGGCAACATCATGATATCCGTGAGCAAGCAAAGGAAATTAGGGCTAAAAATGTGGCTTTACTACAAAATCTACCGTTTCAAGGCTTGATGGTTGAAGCCTTGAATCTGGAACGTGATGTCTATGTGGCCCTTGATGACCAAAATCAAGAAGTGGCTTATGCGCCGGTGGAAATGGTGGTTCAAGCAGATTCGATTGCTGATTTAATGCCGCTCACCCTGCGGGAAGAGTTTCGTAAGATTAAAGTCATGGAACCCGATGCTATGTCTTTGACCAGTAACGATGTGGAACGTTTTTTATTCCGTGTTAACGAGGAATTTCGTTCGGAAATTGACTAAAAGACACCCAATACAGAGAAAGTTGGAATTAAGATGGCAGTTAAGTTTATCACCCGTCATTTTGTGAAAGATTTGGGAATCGACCTCGGTACGGCAAACAGTCTGGTTTATGAGCGTAATAAGGGAATTATTCTGAAGGAACCGTCTGTGGTGGCAATCCGTAAAAATACCAAGGAAGTCCTGGCCGTTGGCGCTGGGGCCCGTCAGATGATTGGCCGTACACCCGGCGATATCATTGCGATTCGCCCTTTGCGGGACGGAGTGATTGCCGATTTCGATATTACCCGGGAGATGATTAAATACTTTATCCGCAAAGCCTGCCATGGTAAGGTATTTATTAAACCTCGCGCCGTTGTGAGCATTCCCTCAGGAACGACCGAAGTCCAAAGACGGGCTGTCATTGAGGCGACGATTAATGCCGGCGCCCGGGAAGTTTTTTTGATTGAAGAACCGGTGGCGGCGGCTATTGGAGCTGGACTGCCGGTTCATGAAGCCACCGGCAATATGGTCATCGATGTTGGTGGAGGTACTACGGATATTGCTGTGATTTCCCTCGGTGGGATTGTCACGGGTCAATCCATTCCCGTTGGCGGGGATACTATGGATGAAACCATCGCCCGGAGTATCCGCCGTAATTATAATCTGATGATTGGAGAACGGACTGCGGAGGATATTAAAATCTATTTGGGATCAGCTTTTCCTTTAGCACAGGAAATTAAGTATGAAGTCCGGGGCAGGGACCATGTTACCGGGCTCCCAAAAGTGATTGAAATCGGCTCTGAAGAAATTCGCAATGCGCTCAAAGATCCTCTGAATGCGATTGTTAACGCAGTCAGGCAAACGATCGAAAAAACTCCTCCGGAATTAGTGGCGGATATTATGTTTAAAGATATCGTGATGACCGGTGGCGGTTCGCTGTTAAAAGGCTTTGACCAGTTGCTCAGTAAGGAATTGGGAATGTCGGTCCGAGTGGCCGAAGACCCATTGAGTTGTGTGGTGATAGGCACCGGTAAAACTTTGGAACAAATTCATTTACTTTCCAGGGTTTTGGTAGCCGCCAAAAAAGCGACCTCTTAAAATGGGTTGAATCTCAAAGCGGCTGGACTTTGGAATACCGATCTTGGAACCAACTTTAAGTGATGATTAAATTTTGACTTGTTGATGAATAAAAGCAAAAATATTTAGATTGAAAAACACCGAAATGACGGTGTTTTTTTGTGAAAATTGGCAGCAAAAAATTAGCGAGATCGAAAAGGAATTTGCCCTTTCTTTGGTGAATAACTTATCTTTGGTATTAAAGCTAAAGCGTTATTAAAGAAAGGAAGTTTTCGTTTGGTAAGGATTAAAAGTTGGCACGTGGGTATTGGTGTGGTATCCATGGTACTGGGTCTACTCTTTGTCTTCCAACTTCGTACCGAATGGAAGATTCGGGCCGTTCTACCCACACGTCAAGTCAATGAACTGGCTAAAATTTTCAGCACTCAAAAGCTTCAATTGGAGAAATATCAAAATGAGAACGAATACTTGCGTAAACAATTGAAAGATTATGACCGGGACAGGGAAATTGTGCGGCTTCGAATGGCTTCAGGTTTAGTACCGCTTAAGGGAAAAGGCATCCTGATAACTCTGAGTGATTCCGATAAAAAGTTGAAGAGTTACGAAGATCCGGTCTTTTATATTGTACATTACGACCAATTAGAGTTGCTTGTGAATGAGCTTTGGGCGGCAGGCGCCGAAGCTGTTTCCGTTAACAATTACCGGATTGGCAATACAACGGGCTTCAGTTGTGCAGGTACAACGATTTTAGTCGATACGAAGAGATTAGCTCCACCATTTGAAATTGCAGCGATAGGCGATCCTAAAAATTTGAAGAATGCATTGATGATGCCCGGAGGGTTTGTGGAACAACAAATTCTCTCCTTTAATCTGAGATTTTCGATTGAGACCGCTGAAGAGATTGAAGTTCCGGCATATAAAGGAAGTATCTCTTTTGATTATGCCGAGCCGGTAGAGGAGGAGAAATAGTTTGTATATTCCGATTATAGGTGCTTTGATTGGAATCTTACTGGGGGTGGTCTTACCCTATGATATTCCTATCAATTTTGTTAAATATACAGCCATAGCGATCTTAGCGGCTTTGGATGCTATTTTTGGTGGTATTCGCGCTCAACTCGGTCAGAAATTTGTTTTTTTCAAATTTATCAGCAGCTTTTTTACCAATACGGCTATGGCTGCGCTCCTAGCCTATCTGGGCGATATTTTGGGAATCGATATTTATTTGGGCGCGGTGGTGGTATTTAGCATCCGAATTTTTCAAAATTTATCCCTCATTCGCGAGGAAGTATTTGACCGGGTATTGTGGTGGCGGGCCAACGGGCATGATAAAGACAAGAAGGTCCCGTTGGAGAAGTAAAGGCTCCGGAATTTAAGTGTCCAACTGAGTGTGGCTTCTTAAAGCAAAAAATTAACCCCGATTCCAGCGTAGGAAATTGGGGTTACCATGATTGAACTTCTTCACTCAAACCTTATACACAAAATAGGGACGGATTTCATCCCGGGACAAAGGTTTTACCAAAAGCTCCCTCTCGGCTGTTCCCCGGACATTGACTTTAACCGTAACGCCTTCCGGTATATGACCATATCCGGCAGTGATGGCTGCGGCCAAGTGGAGTGATGACTCTTCCGGTGTGCCGAGAAGTAAGGTCACCGGCCCTGCATAATCAACTAATTCCAATATTTGATCCCCGGCAGTGGCTGCTTTTTGGATGTTCTCGTTTTCAACCTCATCTTTTCCAACGATGATCTTGGCATCGGGACTTAACCGGAGATGTCTGCCTAAACGGAGTAATCCAACGGAATGCATTGAAAGTTTATTTTTATGGTCCAGTAGGTCTTTTACCTTGAGACTATATTCTTCATTGGTCAGCAGACAACCTCCGGCAGGAGAAGGGTAATCTGTAATACCGTATTGAGCTGCCAGAGCCATCTGTGGATTACGCCCCCGTCCTTTCATATCTAAGAGTTTATCACGGTCAATCCATCCTTCCCTTTCCGGTATGGTCTCACGGAGCAGCTTTGCCGAAAGCGGGCGGACAACGAGATCTTTTAATCCGGCGTCCCGGGCGGTAATGTCCAGGGCGTCCAGTCGTTGTGAGTTCGGGCGTTGATCGCACACTTCCCCGGTAATTAAAAAAGAAGCTCCAATTTCGCGCATTTTTTGAGCGGCTATTTTAAAAGTATAAATACGACAATCGATGCAAGGATTCATCCGTTTACCATATCCATGCTGGGGTTGTTCAATCATTTGTAAATAATCTTCCCCGCACGGATGGTAATGTAATGGAATATTCAATTGCTTGGCAGCGTTGGCGGCATGTCCCGTTCCATTGTGATCCGGGGTTTGCAGGAAGGGGATGATAAAATGGATGGCTTCCACTTCGATGCCGGCATTTTGAACTACTTTGACTGCCAGAATGCTATCGAGACCTCCAGAGAGTAAAGCTAACGCTTTCATGATTTCCTCCCGTTTAAAGAGTATGGAACACCGCTGTACTGAGTTTTCAGAGATTCAATCAGGCTAAAATTTAATACTTTTTTAGAGTGTAATATAGACAAAGATTTTTGTCAACCAAGAATCCGAAGCTATTTTGCATCGTTGGAAGCAGCAGGGATTTTTAAGAAATTGCCGAATTATAACCAAATATGTACACAGATATGGATGACTTAAAATTTCAGAATAATTAATTCAACCACCGATAAAGCCGCTGGTTGTTTCGGAGGACTCATGCGCATCGGAATTTTTACCAATTGTTATTCTCCCATGGTGAACGGGGTGGTGGGCGCCGCTACTTTGCTGCGAAAAGGTTTTTTAGAAGCCGGGCATGAGGTCTATGTTTTTACCCCCGGGTTCGATGATTTCCAAGAAATTGATCAGAATATCTATCGTTATCCGGCTGTCAACCTTACCCCCGGGGTGAAATATCCGGTGGCCATTCCTTTTTCCCCCCGGATCAGCCGAGAGTTAAAAAAGATTAAGCTGGACATTATCCATAGCCATCATCCTTTTGTGCTGGGACCGCTTGGTCTGCGTCTCGCCCGGCGGCGGGGAATACCCATTGTCTATACTTTTCACACCCAATATGATCAATATACGCATTATGTGCCGTTGCCCAGTTCTCTGGTTCGTTGGTTTTCCACCCGGCAGGTGAGAAGGTTCGGTCAGGCGGTTGATCAAATCACCACTCCCGCGGAGTCGGCCCGGAAAATTTTATTGGGGTACGGGGTCAACAATTCGATTCAGGTTATTCCCAATCCGACCGATCTTGATAAATTTCTTGGTAACGATGGAGCAATCATCCGCAGCCAGTATCATATCGGCCGGGAAAAGTTGCTAATCAGCATTGGCCGGATTGCTCCGGAGAAAAACCTCGCTTTGCTGCTGCAGTCTTTTCAACAAATGTTGGCCAAGTCCGCCAAAGATTCATTAAAATTGATGATTGTAGGTGAAGGACCCGAATTACAGAATTTAATTCAACTGGCCGCTAAAATGGGAATGGAAAAGGATGTCATCTTTACCGGTTTGGTGGACCCTTCCCGGATCCCTCAATACCTGGCTGCAGCCGATCTTTTTGTGATGACCTCGACCACGGAAGTGAAACCCTTAGCCCAATTGGAAGCGCTGGCTAGCGGAGTCCCCATCGTGGCGGTGGCGGCGGCCGGAGCCAACGATACCATTATTCACGGTGAAAACGGGCTTTTAACATCCGAGGATGTTTCCTCATTCGCCGCTGCGGTTTTAGATTTGCTGGCCGCTCCGGAGCGTTACCGGACTTTTCAGCAAAATGCCCGCAAAACGGCAGCCCAGTATGGATACTCGACCATTGCAGCTCAATATCTTGAGTTGTTTGAAAGTTTGATTGTGAAGTAAAGGAGATAGTGAAATGAGGCCTTCAAAAGAGGAATATTATCTGAATATCGCCGCCGAGGTGGCCGAGCGGGGAACCTGTATCCGGCGGAAATTCGGCGCCGTGATCGTCCGGGATGACCAGATCATCAGCACCGGCTATGTCGGAGCACCCCGCGGGACCAAAAATTGTTGTGATATCGGCCGCTGCCCCCGGGAAGTGGCAAATATTCCCCCGGGGGAGCGTTATGAGTTGTGCCGTTCAGTGCACGCCGAGGCCAATGCGATTATTCATGCGGACCGGCTGAATATGATCAATGCCACCCTTTATCTTGCCTGTATCGATGTGAAAACCGGCACCTATACGCCAGGCACCAAGCCTTGCCGGATGTGTTCCCGCTGGATTATCAATGCCGGCATTCACAATGTGATCGTCCGGGAAGAGCCGGGGCGTTATACAGAGTATTTGGTGGCCGATCTGGTTTGGGAAGAAAATACCAATCTGGATGAACTCAGAGGATATTAATTCTTTATTTTATTTGTTTTGATTGATGATCCGGATTTCACTTTCATGAGTCCGGATGTCGATATACTTGGCCAGCAGTGAGACCCGGTTATCCCGGTTTAATAGATCCCAATAACAATTAGCGGTTTGATCGATATCATTATATAAAATAACTGGATAGGGCTCTCCCGCAAACGATGGCAAAGGCTCTCCGTCACCGGAATAGGTATGGAGGCAATGCCCGACGCCGGGAATTCCCTTGCTGTAACGGAAGTAACTATGGATGCAGGTTTCGGGCCGATTGGCCGCTGATTTGATAATGCTCAGCTGATAAAGGGAACGACTGTCATTAAAGTCAATGATGCCTGATATCCGTGGGGTGAAATTCGGGGCGTCGGGTTCGAATTTCCTAGTATCGAGGGCCTCTTCAAATGTGCCGCCGTTTTGTAAGCACTCATAAATGGTATCCGTTTGGTCCCCGTTGGAAACGATATGGCAGTTTTGCCAAAACTTCACCGGATAATAAATGATCAGCGAAGGGTCGGTCACTTTCGACTCATCAAAGGCTTTGGTGCGTACGAAGCCCTTTTCATTTTGAAAGACCCGGTTGCGGCTGTTTTGACTTCGGCCCATGATCCAGTATATTTGGACGTAATGCCCGCCATCCGGACTTAAACCGCTGATAATTCCCCGGCCGGGGTAAGAATTTTTGGTGAGCTGTTCCATATTGAACTTGGCAAGCTTCTCCAGATCCATTGCGATTCCTCCAATTTCATAATAAAGAATCAATTCTTGATTATGAATTTTTTGATTTTAGTATTTCCATATTGCATCAGCTGAACCCTTCTTCAGGGTATAAAATATTGCTGACTTTTGGTGAATAATTTTGAGTGTATTTTGTATTTATTCATTCGTCGGCAGGAGTTTTTCTCTTATCTTCGAATTTGTTAATCGTAAAAGATGGGATAATATTGGTTTGGAAGGAGATAAATCTGTGGTTCACAAGATTACATTGATACCCGGTGATGGTACAGGCCCGGAGCTTACGGCTGCCGTCCGGCGGGTGATTGAAGCAACTGGAGTAAAAATTGATTGGGAAATTATGGACGCCGGTGTGGACGTGATGGAAAAGTACGGCACACCGCTACCGGATGCGGTATTGGAATCGATTCGGCGTAACAAAGTAGCGTTAAAAGGACCGATCACTACACCGATCGGCACCGGTTTCCGCAGCGTGAATGTGGCTCTGCGGCATGCTTTAAATTTGTATGCCTGCGTCCGTCCCTGCAAGACCTATCCCGGGGTCCGTTCCCGCTATCAAGATATTGACGTGGTAATGGTCCGGGAGAATAGTGAGGATTTATACGCCGGCGTCGAATTCGATCTGAATTCTCCGGAAGCCGGGCAAATTATCGGCATGGCTAAAGGCAAGATTCGGGAGGATTCGGCGATCTCCATCAAGTCGCTTTCGATAACAGGCTGTCGTCGGATCGTTGAATACGCTTTCTGTTATGCGGTCCAAAATAATCGTAAAAAAGTAACGGCGGTTGCTAAAGCTAATATTATGAAATTTACCGACGGGCTTTTTTACCGGATCGCCCGCGAAGTGGCCAAGGAATATGAAGGCAAGATTGCCTATGAAGAAGTGCTGGTCGATGCCATGTGTATGCAGCTGGTGCAACGACCGGAAGCCTTTGATGTGATGGTGATGCCCAATCTCTACGGAGATATCCTCTCTGATCTGTGCGCCGGCTTAGTAGGCGGTTTGGGAGTGGCTCCCGGAGCCAACATCGGCGACGGCGTGGCTTTGTTTGAGCCGACCCACGGATCGGCGCCTAAATATAAAGGCCTGAATAAAGTCAACCCCACGGCGATTATTTTATCCGGAATGCTGATGTTGCGGTATATCGGTGAAAATCAAGCTGCTGACCGGCTGGAAAAAGCCGTGGCCGCCGTTATCGCGGAGAATAAGAACGTTACCTATGATATGAAAGCGGACCGGACTGACCCCAGCGCGGTAGGAACCAAGGAAATGGCCGATGCCATTATCGCCAAGTTGAAGTGAATTTGAGCAATTGAAGGTGTCAAAGCACAAAAAAGTCCGGTAGTGAAAACTGCCGGATTTTTTATTGCCTAGAACGAAATTTCTTACGCAGTGTTTTACGGAATGAAACCGGAGACTTATGGCAGAAAACCAGGAATGGAGAAAATAAGAAAAATGGTTTTCAGAAGAAAATCAGGTTTTGTCTGAATGGAGAAAATGGTTTCCGGAATCGAATGGGAGTTCCCTGAAAGTGCAGAATCGATTGCCAAAAGAAAATCAGGGAAGGAAGAAATCACAGAGTGGATTGTTGAAATAAAATCGGCAATGGTAGAAAGGACAGAATTGATCACCAAAATAAGATCGGTGAAGGAAGAAACAACGGAAACGATTACCAAAATAAGATCAGGAATGGGAGAAATGGTAAAATCGATCAACAAAATAAGATCGGCAATGGCAGAAATGACGGAAATGATTTCTTTATGACCGGAAGGAATCGATAGTAGGTGTCGCGATGTCCATGGCTTAAAATATTGATTTGTCACTGAGGCTCAGAGGCGCCGGGACACAGAGAAAAGCTCAGAACAATCCGGCCAATCTTTTGAATCCGGGAAATCCTGGTCAATCTTTTGGGGTAAATCCGTCCAATCCGTTTAATCTGTATAATCCTGGTCCTCTTTCATATATTTTTTTACCCCACATATCATCCCATATGACCCCATGGTAGTCCGGTCAATTCTTTCAATCCGGGGAATCCGGGTCGCGCCGGTTGGTGATGGTAGGATATGTTGGCATATGGGGGGATTTTTTATGAATGAAAGAAAGAATAAAAGTAATTTTATAAGGGATTAATATTTTTTCGGCCACATGGCCCACCTGCCCAACATCGATTTT
>DNPQ01000261.1:3917-5150 GCA_003501335.1 Bacillota bacterium | reverse complement strand
AAGACAGTTCTGAGCTAATCCCAGAACCATCTTTTCATCAGTAAGCATTACCGTCATGCATTTTAATTAAATTTGATCCACATACTCATGGCATAAATTCCGGATATAGAAAAAGCCATCACCGGTACTCCATTTAAACCAAAATAATGAAGGCCTGTGAACACCCGTTAATGCAAACCGCGAGCATTAAAATCGTTAATAATTCTTGCCTTTTCAAGTTCTGTCATTTTACGTCCCGGCTGAGTCGGAACTAACCTTCCTTTAGCGACTGCCGGATCATTTTTTCTTTCGCCCAGCAGCTGAATCAGCCTTTCTCGCCAATAGCTCAAGTTTTCCGGTTGACTTGAGACCAGATTGTGTAACTCATCCGGGTCATCGGCAATCCGGAAGAGCAACTCGCTCCCGGTGCTTTCCTCCCAAATATATTTCCAGGAGCCGTCAGTAACCATAAACAGCCGCTCTCCAACTTTTCCATGTTCCCCTAAAAATTCATCCCGAACCTTCCCTTTACCCTCTTTCACCAGTGGCAGCAAACTTCGGCCATCGATCCTTTGCGGTATCGTCACCCCGGCGATATCCAAGATCGTCGGCATAATATCCTGAAGGCCGACCACTGTGTCATTAGTCCGGCCCGGCATCCATCCGGGGGCCATTAGTTGATCAAGATCGCCCCGGGGTGGTGGTGTAATAATCAGCGGAACATTACAGGCACCCTTCATGAAATTACGTTTAGCCCACAATCCATGATCTCCCATACAATCACCGTGATCCGCGGTAAGGATGAACCATGTGTTTTCAAGCAATCCAGCTTCACGGACAGTACCGATGATCAAGTTGATCCAACGATCAACTTGAGTCATCAAAGCGAAGTAACCGCGATAGGCTTGGTCGATCCTTTGCGGGCTCTGACGATCACTACTCCACTCTGCAGCAATTCGCTGATGCGCCAAAGGTTGATAAGCATTTTCCCAGTCACCCTGCACCGGTCGGGGCATGACAGTCCCTTCGTAAAGATACAAATCGCGCAATAGCGGCGCAAACGGTGGATGGGGCGAGGTGAAAGAAACCCACAAAAACTGTGGCCGGGTCCAATCCCGCCGTTTGATGGCTTTACAAGCTTCCCGTCCAATCCATTCCGTCGGATGCAGATAATCGGGAAGGTGCCAAGGCCTCATGGTAATTGAATTATTAGCCACGCCATATGTCCAAGCCTCTCCGGGATAACCTTGCTCA
>DNPQ01000261.1:0-3576 GCA_003501335.1 Bacillota bacterium | reverse complement strand
CAGATAAGCATGTTTTCAAAGCCTTGATGATCCCTTTCCGGATACACATGCATCTTTCCGACAACACTGGTTTGGTAACCAGCCCCTGTCATTAAACGAGGTAAAGTCTCCCGCACCGGAATTTCGAAACCTTCCTGATAACAGGTTAAGCCTAAGCTATGTCCGGTTAGTCCGGTCAAAATCATCTGCCGAGCCGGAACACAGACCGGTGTCGCCGAATAACTTTGGGTGAACCGGGTCCCCCTCTCGGCCAAAAAGTCAATATGGGGCGCTTGGATTGCGGAGTTGCCGGCGCAACCCAGGAAATCCGCACGCAAATGATCACAGGTGATAAAGATAATATTGGGTTGAGTCATTCTTTATTCTAGCTCCTTTACGTTATCCTTTGATTCCGGAACTGGCTAGTCCTTTGATGAAGAATTTTTGCGCAAAGATGAACAACAGGATGAGCGGCATGATAACCACTACGGTCGCGGCCATCAATAATTCCCATTGTACAACTTCATTCTTAAACATAGTCAACGCCAATTGGGCAGTGCGCATGTTTTCGCTATTGGTAATTACCAGCGGCCAGACATAATCATTCCAGACTGTGGTCAGTTTGATCACTCCCAAACTGGCGAGTAACGGTCCGCTCATCGGAAGATAGATTTGAAAATAGGTCTTCCAAATGGAACAGCCGTCTAATTCCGCTGCCTCATCCAAGGGTCGTGGAAAATTCAGATAAAATTGCCGGCAGAGAAAGATCCCAAAGGCACCGGCCATCTGATTGACCATCAGACCGGGATACGTATTAATCCATCCCGTTCCCCCCATCCCCGCCCAGTTATTTCCTCCGGCAAACGGGATGTATTTCATAATCAGAAAAACCGGAACCATCGTTACTTGCGCAGGTAGCATCAAACCCAGCATCACGCTCATAAATAAGATGTTTTTAAAACGAAATTCCAACCGTGCAAAAGCGTATCCAGCAATGGAATTGAAGAATAAACTGAAAGTTGTCACTACAATGGTGACAAAAAACGAATTAAACATATACCGGCCCCAGTTACCTGAAGCCATTGCTTTAGCAAAATTATCAAAATGCCAAACTTTAGGTAGAAAATAAAATACCGGTGAGTTCACTTCGGCGGAACTCTTCAGGGCAGTTGATATCATTACCAAAAACGGGACCAGCATAATAAACGATCCGATAAATAATCCCACACTCAAAACCCCAGTGCTCCATTTAATACGTTTCATGATTATCCATCCTTTAGCTTGCTCCCAGGTCATTGCCCTGGTTACCATATTTAAAATTCGAAAGCGTCAACGTCACGCAAACAATCAGTAAAACTGTAGCCATCGATGAAGCGTACCCCATTTGGAACTCGGAAAAAGCGTGTTCGAAAATCTGGTGCACAATCGTTGTCGTGGCATTCATAGGTCCACCTTGTGTCATGACATTAACTTGATCAAACACGCTGAACGATTGGACGCAAGCAATCACAAACAAGAAAAAAGTGGTTGGTTTCAACATTGGAACTGTGATTCTAAAGAATTGCTGAACAGCGGAAGCGCCATCAATCGTCGCCGCTTCATAAAGTTCTTCGGGAACTTGTTGTAATCCGGCTAGATAGATAATCATGTTATATCCGATGAGTTTCCAAATGCTCATGACAATAATACTTGGCAAGGCCAATTTAGGATTGAACAGCCAACGCTGACCCGGTAGCCCTACCATCTTCAAAGCTTGGTTCAATACGCCCTGTGTCGGATCATACATCCACAGCCAGATCATAGAGATGGAAACCATTGAAGTTACATTGGGCATATAAAAGACGATCCGATGGAACCGCTGTCCTAAGACCTTCCGGTTCAACACCACCGCTATAATCAGTCCCAATATGATCTGGGGGATAATGACAAAAAACGCATAGACAAAAGTGTTTTTAGCGGCGATCAGAAAATCGGGATCATGAACCAGTCTGATATAGTTACTCAAACCGACAAAATCATGAGTTTTATACAAGTCATAATTGGTAAAACTCAAATAAACAGTAACGACCAGTGGAATAAAGACAAAGATAAAATAGATCAAGTAGCTTGGTAAAACCATCCAATACACTCCGGCGTATCGGCGTTTTCGTTTAGGATTCTTGTCCTTCATCATATTAATCCCTCATTTAATTTTTGTGGGGTATTGATTTTCAATCAATACCCCACTGTTTAATACGTCATTTCATGTTTGAAGCCTTAATCTCTGCTTTCATCAAGGCTAAATTATCCTTTAGCGCTTGCTGCGGAGTTTTCATACCGTAAAAAGCTTCTTGTTGAGCTTGCGGTAGATATTTATAAACGTAAAGCTGAGACCACATCGATTTGGGAGCACCCTGTCCGACGCTAATCGCATTAAGCAACTGTTTATTGATAAACGGATCATCATTTGCATATTGATCCTGCAAAGATTTCCGGACCACCGGACATTTGGTTGTCTTATAACGGTTCCACATCTCCTGCTTAGCCATAATAAATTGGATTAAATCCCAGGACTCTTTCTTATGCTTGCTTTCAGAACTAATGAATAACAGTTCACAACCGCTCCAGACAGCGGCTTTTTTCCGTTTCATATTGATGAAACCGATCTTATCCTTTAAAGACGGATCGTTCTTGAGTAACTGAGCAATCCAGGTGGGTTGCACAATGGACATGGCAGCTTTATCGACAGCAAAAAGGCTTTGCTGATTCTCACGATCCTTGGTTTGTTCAATCGCCACTTGTTTATTTTTAAATAGATCAGTCAAATAGGTTAGAGCTTCGACATAACCGGCATCGTCAAAAGTGGGATTGCCATTCTTATCCACGAAATTACCCCCCGCTTGAATGCCAAAGGGTTGCAATAATTTGATCTCATCGATCGGCATGTTTAAACCGGCGCGGGTCACGATCTTCCCATCCCGCTTTGTTAGTTTTACGGCATCAACAGCCAATTCTTTCCAACTTGTCGGAGGATTTTCCGGATTCAGTCCGGCTTCTTTAAAGAAGTCTTTCCGATAGACGAAAACAGCCGGCGTCGGGTAAATGCCTAATCCGTATAGTTTCTTTTTATAACGACCCATTTCATAGATATTTGGTAAAATATCGTTTTTATCTTTCCAATGTGAAATATAATTATCAAGCGGCTCATACTGCCCTTTTTCAGCTCGAATGGCAATAGAGTTTAAGGCATGATGAATAATATCAGGGCTGGTATCACTAGCATAAGCGGTATTTAACTTTGTATCGATACCGTTTCCGAACGGAGCTTCGGCATACTCGATCTTAATGTTAGGATGTTTGGCTTCATATTCTTTAAATAAATTTAAATAATAGTCATGCCAAACAATATCGTTGCCACCTTTCCAAAATTTGAGAACGATTTGATTATCCGCACTCGCCTTACTGGAGAAACCTGTAACTGTAGTCAATACCACCAGCAATAAAACCGATAGTATTGCAAAAATTTTTTTTCTCACAGAAAAAGCCTCCCTTATCTTGATTTCAATTTAGTTTAATTATAAACAATAAAAATTAAAAAAAAAATTAACAATAGTGATC
>DNPQ01000370.1 GCA_003501335.1 Bacillota bacterium | reverse complement strand
TTACTCTGGCTTACCCAGCAGTCCACCCAGGGTATTTTAGAAATCGGATATCCGGATCCCCGTAAGCGAAATCTAGTCCAGCAAATAACCAGGTCCAGCAGTAAGATGAAACCCCAAATTCGTCACGGCAAGATCGAAATGACCATCGAAGTCAGGGAAGAAGGGAATATCGGCGAACAGGACGGTAGTCTGAAATTAACCAAAGGTATGATTCCAACTTTGGAAAAAAGCGAAGCAGCAGAGATAAAAAAAGAAATCGAAGCTTGTCTCCAAAAATGCCAACAAGAATTTCATAGTGATATTTTTGGCTTTGGCACGGAGTTCGAACGGCACTTTCCCCAAAAGTGGAAACGGCTACAAAAACAATGGGATACAGAGTATACCCAGCTGAAAGTCAAGGTAACCGTCCAAGCTAAAATCAGAGGAGTCGGGATCATTAATGATCCCATTAATCTACAATAGAAGGGAATTCGGTCTTGTTTCAGGACAAAGAAAAAGTATCAGGGAATCAAGGACTTATGTTAATTTTAGCGGGAGGCATCGGCAATATATTTGTAGTTTTAGCTGTGCCCGCTGTTCAGGCTACCGGTCGTGATGGTTGGCTTCCGGTATTAATTGCCTATATACTGGCTACAGTCGTCGGTCTGGCATTGCTGGACTTAGGGAGACGTTTTCCAAATCAAACATTTGTCCAGTATCTACCGGTTATTTTGGGAAAATTTTGGGGTAAGCTGGCTGGATTGGCCTATGTCATCGGCTGGTTGCTGATGGCACCACTGATCGTCCGGGAAATCGTCGAGTTAATCCGTTTTTTCCTACCCTTTACTCCCACCTTAATCATTATTATTTTGATGGCGCTTTTGGCGATTTACGCTATGAGTAAAGGCTTTGAAGTATATGCTAGGACAGCGGAGCTTTTCGTAGTCATCATGATCCTCCTGATCATTGTAATTTTGGGTCTCAATTTTTCCAACTTAACTTGGAAAAATCTTACGCCGGTTTTAGCTAACGGGTTCGGACCGGTTTTTAAAGGTTTATGGATTCAATTTCCTTACGCCATGGAGACCATTTTATTTATGGCTTTATGGCTACCCTGTTTGAATAAACGCCGGGAAGGCCGCCGCGCTGTATTACTGGGTATGCCGCTGGCCGGAATTTTATTAACGGTTTTAGTCGCGGTGAATATCGCGTTTACTGGAACCGCTTTGACATCGCGCCTCATTTTTCCAATCTTCTACATGTCGAGCTATATTTATATCGGTAATTTTCTTACAGGAATGGAAGCCGTGTTTATGGCCCTTTGGATGATCTCCAGTTACCTGGAAATCATGATTTTTTGTTATCCTTCAGTCGTCGGACTGGCTCAGTGGCTGAACCTGAAAAAATATCAACCGTTAATTCTACCGCTAATGGTGATCATCATCGTGCTAACAATGGTCCCGTCCAATGTTATTGAGCTGATGAAGCTTGATACCCTAAAAAACCCCGTCATCTTGTTACCCCTGAGTTTATTAATCCCTTTCACTTGGATTATTGCTGTTATAAGGAAGTTGGATTACTCGTAAATTAGTTATTTTTTTAAAGTCTGATCCAGCCAATCCAAAATCCGTTGATTGGATCGTAAGTGAGCGCCACTTTGGCAATGAGTTTCGGCATTTTCCTCTTTCGTAAAGAGCATATATTCTTTGGGACAAGTTAATTTTTCATATAAAATTTGAGCCTGTTTTCCAAAAAATTGTTCACCTTCAGAATCACAAACCAACATTGGACAATGAATTTGATTGACCACTCCCGCTAAAGTATATTCTTGATATTTTTGGATGAGGCGATGAGGAGTATCCACATTAAATTTCCATAAACCGTCCTGAATAGCCCAGCGCAATTCGGTATTGTAATGCATCATTAACCGAGTCCCAACATCTAGCACGGGCGACTTATCTTTTTTGAGTTCTTGAAGTATCCACCGGGAAGCTGGTTTATTTTTTAAAACCGTACCGCTAAAGAAATCATAAATTCCGCCATCGGCTACACAAGCTGCCAAACGTTTTTCAAAAGCAGCGGCCCGAGGCGCTAGATAACCACCGAAACTATATCCGATTAGAGCAATGCGGGTCTGGTCGACCTCCGGTTTAGTAAATAAATAATTAACTACAGGCGACACTACCTTTTCCCAATCATACCGGAAATAAAGGTTTTGCTCCCGGAGGGCTCCACCCTGCCCCGGCCCTTCAAATATAAGCACATGATAACCCCGGTGCAAAGCTGCCGCCCCGACTTCAAAGTATAATTCCTCGGCGGTACCATCAAATCCGGTCATGGCAATTAATGTAGGCCTGGGACTATTATCTTCAGCGTTACGGAAAAAATATCCTGATAAAGTTGTATCTTCATAAGGAATTTGGGGGACTTCAATTTGTGGATTAAATAATTGTCCTGCTTTACGGAAACATTCCCGACTCTTGTGCCAGGATTCCATCGCTTCATCGGTATTTTGACCTTCATGCAAATAAAACTCTGCTGCCCGGTAATAATTACTGGCCCGTAAAAAAGCTTCACGGGCGCTTACCTTATGCTCCTCCGCTAAAGCGTCTTCGGCAATTTTACAAACCCGCTCGGCAGTATGGTACCATTCCCGGTACCATCCTTTAAAATCCCCTTCTTTGATCCGGTACGCCGTTCCCAAACATTCATTAATATCGGCCCCGCCATAAGCTGTATGGCCGATGGTACGCAATAATTCAAATGAAAAGCTGGAATCTTTGAAAATGAGTTTCATGAATA
Organism: Bacillota bacterium; assembly: GCA_003501335.1. Classification (GTDB taxonomy): domain Bacteria; phylum Bacillota; class UBA4882; order UBA8346; family UBA8346; genus UBA8346. Next base: position 1,946 of record DNPQ01000370.1, on the reverse strand, counting down.
TTCCTCCAAATTATTAATTGACTGACGTAAGTCATTATAAACCTAAAATTTTCTAGTAGTATTTTTTAATTCCAACAAGCCTATCGTTCATGTTCACAGCCAAACTTCCTTTGGGTGCCCCTAAAACTCGTTCACTAATATCTTGAGCAGCCTGGCCTCTTTGCAAAATCTCATCACTGGACAAGTGGAAAATACCTGGATCAAACAAAAATTTAGTCGACACCAGCATAAATTCTGCGGCTTCTTTGGGATACTTGGTATTAAAAATTCCTTGCCGTACTCCTTCCTCAATAACTTCTGCATAAAGCGGGACCATTTTCCTGATAGCCTTGACAATAATTTTCTGATGCACGCCGCTATTTTCTTCTGAATGCAATTGGCTATATAAATCATCATGTTCCCGGTTTAATTGAAATTCGGCTTCCGAGAGAGCAGCTAGTTTTTGAGTTATGCTTAAATCAGTCCGCTTGACGATTATGGATAGTTGCTGAATGGTTTCATCGTGCAATTGATCAATGATAGCCAACATTACATCGTCTTTAGACTTAAAATAATAATAAAAAGTCCCTTGGGCTACGTTGACGGAATGAACGATGTCACTAACCGCAGTTTGTTCAAAACCCTTTACAATAAAAAGCTTAGTGGCTGCCTCGATAATCTCGGCACGTCTTTCTTCAGGTTCTTTCGAAATCCGGGTCAAGGGGTTCACCTCTTCCTTTTTTGACTGACTTCAGTCAAAAATATTATAGAACAGATTTCGGATTCAGTCAATTTAAAAATTGCTTAAAAATTAGATGAGTCTTTTAATGTCTGTAAGAAATCGTCTTGGATATCGGAGATCCTGATACTACTATAATTCGAGCCGCATGTCTGGAAGCTAAGAATAATGTAATAGGCAGGGCCTAGCAATTCTTCCCTGCCTACATATCGTTACCTCTTTAACCATCCTAAACTCATTGAGACCTATTGAAGATTCGAATTCTCTAAAATCATTTTTCCGTCACTTTTAATACTTTCAATCCAAAGATATTTTTGGTGAACATGATGGTCGTCTTCAGAGTTTCCTTCGATAATCCGATTGAGCTTGTATTCTTTCCCCTCAGAATTGGTGATAATTTGTCCGATTAATTGATCCTTTTCAATCTCCGGTATCTCCGGAATTTCACCAGTCCATTTTTCTTCCAATCCATCAGATTCTATAAATCTGGCACCAAAACGAATCGAATGATTGTTGCCTTCAAGCTTAAAGACATCCCGATGAGTATTATTATTGGACATACGCAATCTTCCTTTCTACAACTTTTTATCCATCCCATGTATGAAATTACCCTCGAAGTCCATGCGCGACAGCACAGGTTCAAAAAAAAGGGGACTAGCCATAGCATCCACGAAGCGCCAAAAAATACTCTGGAAAGAAGCGGCTTTCTTTTCCAATTCTGTTTGCGTAAACACGCCTAAAAGCTTTTTTACCATCAGTGCCGTGGCTCGATCTCATAGTGAGTCACCGGCTAGATACCGGGATTCAGATGGTTTGATCCTTTTGAAATTCCTAAAAATATAGTATAATGATAACTGCAGAAAATGATGATGAAGTTCGTCAAAATTGCCAACAAGGCTGATGAATCCTATGTTTTAGTTATTTAAAACATAGGAGTTTTTATTATCCATTTTACCAACAATAGACCCGCCAGAGGCGTCTAAAAAGGCGGAATACGCTGCAAACAATCTTTCAAACGCGATGGAGTTCGCATAATGCCACCTTTGGCTGATAAATCCTATATATGCACAAAATAATAGCGGTGGATTTAGAAAATGTCCCACCTTCACTGGAAAAAATTACAGTATACCCAAGCCAGTTTCGCTTCTGAAATTATGATTAAAAATCCCATTATGATCCGGGAAGAAGCGCCATTGACGAAGCTGTCCCATTGATGACGGAGAAAGGA
>DNPQ01000476.1 GCA_003501335.1 Bacillota bacterium | reverse complement strand
CAAAAACCTGCCGCACCTCAATACCTAGTGGCGCTAAAGTCTGTTTGCACAACTCTACATTGGGCAGATATGATTCCGTAACACTTGTTAATACGTGAGAATGGTTTAATGTCAATAAAAATTCGCCACCACCAGTCCCCATATCTAATAATTTATCCGCTGGTTTCAGGTAATTGGCTACGATAAGTTTATAATCCCACGGTAATTGCTCGTGTTGCCATCTTTTATCAAGATATGAAAAATCCCAGCCCTTAAAGGTATTCTGTTCTTCATTTTTCCAATTTTCTTTCAATGCTGCTAAATCCTGTTCCCGATTCATAATAACTTACCTCTTTTCACGGCCAATGTATGAAAAGAAATGAACTAAATTTTAAAAAATATTCCACACATATCCAGTAATTCCTTCTTCATACAATAAATGATAGCCTTATTAATTTTAACTTCCCTGGTCGGTCGAGAACCTCCAATAGTGTTACACTCCGGCATCTTCAATAAAATTCTCACAGTATTCAAAAGCCAGGACCTTTTTTAAAACAGTTGAAACGGTCTTGGCTTTTGAATATTTCCATCTTATTTAAAGACTTCAATTATTTTGTTTTAGCTATGATTAAGAAATTACTTTTTCGCGTTTTGCTTTCGTTGAAGCTAAACTGGCTTGGTTAATCACGTTATTGACGGTTTTCATTAAATCAGTGCCATTGCAAGTGTCTCGTTGGCCTCTGGCAATACCGCTCGACAAAGTTACCTTGACATCACTTGGCCAGTTTCTTTTGGTAAAGACATCCGAAATCCGTGTGGTCAAATCCATAACCGTATCTAAATGTCTTGTTGTTACGATGGAAAACTCATCTCCGGCATAACGGCATAAATAGTCTGTGTTTGCATCAATCAACCCAATTAAAATTTGGGCGACTTCACATAAAATTTTATCGCCTATAATATGGCCATGTGCTTTATTGATTGCTCCAAAATTATCGACATCACAAAAAATAATACTGATTTCATTTCCCTGTTGCAGCAGTTCAAAGGCTTTATATCGTATAAAATCGGCTGTATTCAACCCGGTAAGAGGATCAATGCATTTTCCCAACTCCATATATAGTTGTGCTTTAGTAATGATACCTACCGGACTATTATCGCTAACTATAATTAAATGTTCTATACAATATTGATTCAAAAGTTTTTCTGCTTCCCAAAGGGAACAATTTGGTGATATCGTAATTATTTTTTTACTCATGGCATCCGCCACTATACGATTGGGATGGTTTGATCTTACATCCCTTGAAGTAATAAGGCCCACTAATTGGCTATTTTCTAATACAGGGAGACATCCGATTTTATAATTTTCCATCATTTCAATTGCTTTTCGCACTGAATGATCGGGACTTATGGTCACAAGTTCATTGGTCATTATTTTTTTGATACTACGAATCACAGAACAATACCTCGGTTTATTTCATAAACAATACTGATTTGTGCTTTTATTACAATTTCTTCGGTTCCTATTAATTCCCCTTCTTCCAAAATAATAGGTATTAATTTGTCCTTCGATATTTGTTTTAATAAAGTTTTTTTAATTACTAATGCTTCAAAGGTTTGATGTTCTAACGTAATGATTTCGTATTGATCGGGCGACATTGCATCGACCATCCGGCGGACAGCCTCCGGACCGATAGGCGCTTTTTTCCCGATTAAAAGAATATCTTGCATCGGGGGAATCTCGAAATCTGATAAACGGATATTGACTTGCGCTTTACGACCAAATTTTGAAGCAGCCAGTGAATTGGAAGTCATTTCTTAACCTCTTTTTATCGGTTCTTAACTCTAGATATTATCACAATTTTGAGTTACAATCCATAATTTAATCAAAACTTGTTTTAAATCAGGTGAAAAAATAAAAATATAATTTTTATCATAAATGCTCATAATATAAAAACACGATTTATGTAAAGAAAGAAGCAATTAAAGCAGATGTCTTCCAGTGGCGATCAATCTCCTTATACTAATCCAAAATCGAAACATAAGATACAATTAGATATCCGTTTTTCCAAATTGGATATCCCTTCCTTGTATAATTTTTTTTTGATCGGGAAAAAAGCTCCTATCAATTCAGAAACAATTCATCCGTTCGTTAATGCCATATTTCCAGAACAATATGAACTTATTTACCTAGAGCACCCAATCTTTGAAGCGTTAATTATTAAAAAACTTTTATTAAAACAAATACCTCTGGAAAAATTGCTGCCTATCATTTTGGAGGAAGGAGAACAAATAGCAACCGAAGAAATCGTGATCAACGCACAAATGGACGTTTGTATCCAAGTAAACAGAGAAATTGACCTTCAAAAGCCGTAAAGCTCCATCAAACCATCCTTAACTGCCCATCCGGGCGCTCACCCAGTTGTTAATAAAAACAATCATACCCGCTATGTCTAAGAATTTCCTTCGGTCAATATTATTAATTATTATTCTTTTCAGGTGCTTTTCAGATTGTTTCAATATAATACGAATAAGTTTGTGATGATATTCTTGAAAATATTATTGTAAAAATGATGGTAGATTACACGTTAAAATAATTGATTTCTACGTATAAGGATAACTCCCATTAAAATTGGTAAACCTTTCCCATGCATATCCCTACCATTTTCTTTCATTAATTATAAACGTAAGGAGAATTTCAAATGACTATACTCCAAGCTTTTATCCTCGGACTGGCTCAAGGCTTAGGCGAGTTTCTGCCCATATCCAGTTCCGCCCACTTGATTTTGATTCCCTGGTTATTCAAATGGCCTGATCCGGGTCTACCCTTTGATGTGGCCCTGCATATCGGAACATTGCTGGCAGTCGTCGCCTATTTCTGGCGGGATTGGCTGACTTTAATCCGGCATGGCCTTGGTAAAGGGTTCAAAACCCAAGAAGGAAAAATGTTTTGGTATCTGGTAATCGCTTCAATCCCGGGAGCCGTCGCCGGAATGTTATTGGAAAAAAAGGCTGAAACCATTTTCCGCAGCCCTTTGATCATCGGTATAATGCTGATCCTGATGGGTGTGATTTTGTTTGCCGCCGATCATCTCGGTAGTAAAAGGCGGGAGAGCAAAAACATATCCTTTGGCCAAAGCCTTTGGATTGGAATTTCTCAAGGATTAGCCGTTATTCCTGGTGTATCGCGTTCGGGTATTACAATGTCCAGCGGTTTGTTTTTGGGGTTAACCCGTGAGGGCGCCGCCCGGTTTTCCTTTCTTTTGTCAACTCCGATTATTGCCGGAGCCGGTTTATTGGAACTCAAAAATCTGGCCGGTAAAATGCTTAACCTTCCTTTTATGGTCGGCATAGTGACCTCGGCAGTGGTTGGTTTTTTAGTCATCGGTTTTTTACTGCGCTGGTTGCGCAAAAGCAGTTTTTTACCGTTTGTCTGGTATCGTCTGCTTTTAGGAGTGGGCATCATTTTCCTTTTCTTATTACGAAAATAACGTAAGACGGAACTTATTGGTGACTTTTATGGCCGGTGTCTTCCTTTTGATCCCGGTCTTACTAGGAACCTGCCGGATATATCTATGGTACATAATCCCAGTGATGTAATTGCCGGTTGGGCAGTGTCTCCGGAGGGCCGGGGCTTATGGTACCGGGAGCGAATTATGGCAATCCAATTTTTCCTGGAAATAGCCGGTTGGGACTACTGTGGAAATTGATAGGAAATCAAGAATACGCCTGGGATAAAAGTAATTTTTTTACTAAAAAATTGACAAAATAACCGTTATCATTTATTCTTAATTACAGAAATCTGATCGACTCAATCAACAACTTTACTAGTCAATAGCAAATCCGCTGAAAAACGGAGACGCAAAGCTACGGGTCTAAAACTTTCATTTTCATGAAAGCTACGATCGCCGAGCCGCCTATACCAGGTTGTTTTTTTGTTACCTATTTTTAGGGCCAGTTAAAGGTCCTTTTAATCAAAGCGAAACAAAAGGCGAATCGCAATCGTTCATTTCAATACCATCAGTTTTTCGTACCAGTCTTTACATTCGATAACGGAGTTGATAACATGGCGCGAAAGTTAAATCCACATTGGGACAATCTTTTGACCCCAGTCCAAAGGGGGCTTCTTGCCAAACCCGGTT
>DNPQ01000177.1 GCA_003501335.1 Bacillota bacterium | reverse complement strand
TAATAATTTCATTGTGTTCTTTAAGAACTGATTTCCAAGCATTGGCAGAAGACAACATTTTAAGATAGCGGACCCGGTTTAAATGAGTACTGGTCTGGATAATAACCGACCACGCCTTTTCTTTTCGGCAACCTTTAAATATATTTTGATGAAAAATCTGATCAAGGTTGAATAAGACCAAAATATCGATTTGATTTTGCGCTATCATAAACTCCATTGCTTTTAAATTCGACTGCAGTTCAAACAACATGTTCTCAGGAAAATCCAGGCAAGCGATGCGGATCACCGAATCCTCTAAACTCTGGCGGATGAATTTTCCCTCATTTACATGGCCTAGATTGATTAATGAAACAACTGTACCCTTTTGGGGATATATTTCCACCAATTCTTCCTTTGACAATTGAATGAGAGCTTCCCCCACCGGGGTCCGGCTGACATTAAGTTTCGCCGCCAACTCATTTTTGGTGATATTCTCACCGGGTCGCAAATTCAAACACATGATATTGTTTCTTAATGTCTGATACACAAAATCTCTGGCGGAAACAATTTTTTTCTCCTCGACAATCAGATCCAATACACAACCTCCCAATGGTTTAATTAAAATTCTAGCATGCTAGCATGCTTTTGTCAAAAGATATTTTGTTTCGCTCAGCAAAGTTAATTGGACAACTGCCGGAGGAATAAACGTTAAAGAATAGCAGCAGGGTTTCAACCGGCATAGCTTTTCGGAGCCATGGGTTTTCAACCCGTGGCCTCGGCCTAAAAAAATCGCCTAAGACAATCCCCAAACTCCCGCCTTTCATTTTTAACGCCCCCCTCCGCCTCATCGCCTTCATCAATTTCTTTAAAGCCCCAAAAATTCACCGTCTTGATCCTTCCCATGCCGGTAGCGCTAAACATTACCTATCTCCAAAACTTTCGTTCCTCCCTTCCGGGAGGAAGCAAGATAGAGGATTGGCGGAGTTTCAGCCCATGGTCGCGCGATATTTCCCCATTTTTAACCCTCCCCGAGGATTGGGGCCTCCCTTCTTCTTATTGCTTTCCAATACTCCCTCCTGGCACTCCACATCCATCTAACCCCAGCTTGCCGCGTTGTACTTCGGAACTTTTCTGGCACCATTTGTCGCCAATAACGTGTTATACTTTTATTGTTCAAAGAAATCAAAAAATGCCAAATGGCTTCCTGCAAGGAAGCAACCTATAGCGCGGTATGGTTACCGGGCTATTTTTATTTCCAAGCAAACAGCCCTGAAAATAATGCAGGGCTGTTTGCTTTGTAAAAACCAAAGTACATAGGAGGTGAAAATTTGAGCTTTTCATTTTTCAGCCAACATGACCAACTTGCCCAACATCGCCCATAAAAAATTCAATTCATGAATGGAGGAAAAACAATGATTTCAAGAACCTATACCGCAAGAATGAAGCGAGTCCGCAGTATGGCCAAGGGGCTCACCGGCCACCTGGACCCAATAGAGAAACAAGGAGCCACACCGGAGTTTCTGGCCTCCTAGCCCTGTTTCAAGAGAATCTCCACCAAATCCAGAGGCAACGCCAGGTCCTTAAAAAGACCTCGATGCAAGCAACAGCAGCCAAAAACTGCAATCTGAAAGAGGCCGAACGCCTGTGCAACCAGGCCCGGAAATGGGTCCGCCGCGAGTTGCCGGCGGAAGCCTGGACCGAGTTCGACTTTAGAAAAGGAGAGTATGGGAAAACGACATTTTACCGGCAAACGGCTGTGGCCCTCACCGGCTACGCCATCGCCGTCAGGGAAGACAAGATCCTGGCCAGAAAGGCCATCGATGACCGTTTGGATTTACTGCTATTTCTCAAATCAGAGCTGGATGCGAGAGACATACCGGAAGACCACCCGGTCATTGCCAACCGGAAACTAGCCGATGCTTACAGCCGGAAATACCATTTACGGCTGAACTACAGGCGCTTTATGGGAATGGTAAACGCCCTTCATGTGGAGTGGAATTGTGGTTACAATTCCCCAAAAAACGCACAGCGTTTTTAAAGATATCAAAAACTATTCTGGAAGCAAATATTTTGTTTTCAACCACTCCGAAATCGACCGACAGCTGCAACTGATCGCCGCCAAATCTTGAGCCCATGTTGCACATGTTGGGGAAGTGGGGCAAGTGGGCATAAAAATAAAAAGGGAATTGTTTTTTTAAATGAACCGCCGTTCCATTTTCAGGAATGGAGCTTCACCCGGATGTTGAGTGAGCATAACCGGGCGTTGCGTTACTATACGCAATCCCTGCGCAAGCATACCCGGCCGCTCCGTAAACATGCTCAACCGTTACGTAAGCGTACCCGGTTGCTGCGTTACCATACGCAGTCGTTGCGCAAGCACACTCAACCGTTCAGTATGCATACCCGGGCGTTGCGTTGCCATGCGCAATCGTTACGCAAGCATACTCAGCCGTTCAGTATGCATACCCGAGCGTTGCGTATGCATACGCAGCCATGCAGTAAGTCGTTTTTTTAACCTTACCATTGGGGTGATTTAATAATCAATATTTTGAATAAAAAATGGAGGGTAAAGTAGGATGTTAAAACGGGATTTTTCTTTTCGAATCAATAAAATCAAGCAATTGCTGGGCGGCATGAAGACCCGGCCCACTGAACTGGCCGCCTGGGGTTACCCGGCGGAGTTTATCGACGGATTGTCCAGCATCTATGATGAGCTGGTCCAGCTCCAGGATGAACGCAACGCCAATATCACAGCGGGCAAGGCGGCTACCGTCAAACAGCAGGGGCTGTTACAGGATGCCGAAAAGCAAGCGACTATGGTCCGGCAGTCGGTCCGCTCCCGGTTACCCAAATCCGACTGGAACCAGTTCGGGTTCTATCCGGGAGAAACCGCCACGGCTAAAAGCGATGAACCGGCGATTGAATTACAGATTATCCGCATTTTGATAGATTTTTTCTTTCTCCTTACTTGAAACCATCCGATTTAAAATCCAGGCAATGATAATGATCCCTGGAATATCAACCGCTAATCGGGTCCAGGCAAATCTCGGACCCAAAGCAGCCATTTCAAAAAGAAACATCGGTATTTTCGTCGTTGACCAGGCTCCGATAAATATCAATATATTGGTGAAACTAACTCCCTTCTTCATCAATACGGCAGCCACCGGAAAAGCGCCATAAAGCGGACCCGCGGCAGCGGAACCGATAAAAATAGCAAGCAATACTCCTTTCATTCCCGCTTCCTGTCCCATATAGCGGGTCATGGTCTCCTTAGGGACCCAAATATCCAAAAAGCCGAGTAATAAAAATATCGGTGGGATAACAAGCAGCATTTCTTTGAGGCTGAAATACAAAACATGAAGAGCCTTCACTTCTCTGGACCAATCCCAAATGGCTAACATGACCATAGCCAATAATGCAAACAAAAAGAAACTGTATCTTTTAATCAGTTTACTCATTTTGCCACCACTCCTATCACCCAGGCTACCAGAAACGAAAAGAGGAACGCCAACAGGTTCCGGTAAATCGTCAATTTCCGCCCAAAATATTTGATTTCCACCGGCATAGTCACAATTCCCACCATCATCAGGGTTGAGACAAAAGCGCCCATTTGCATTAAGCCTGCCCCATTTTTTAATAACAGCGCCGCAGTAGGAAAAGCGACAAAACCGGGAATTAAGGTCACAGCCCCAATCATTGCGGCAATGATGATCCCCCACCATCCTGATTGATCACCTAATATTTTACTAATCGTTTGGGTATCAAGGTAAGCTAGCATAATTCCAATCAAAACCAATACACCTAAAAATTGCGGTAAAATATTCTCAAAAGACTTCCAAGCCTTTAATAAAGCCAATTTTGTTTTTTGCTTATCCTTCAGCCAGGACAAAATCACAACAATCCCACAAATTATGTATAACGCTATATTAAACACCGGGTCTCACCGCCAATTCATCATAGTATGATATCAATGATAAAGCCAATTTCATTTCATGCACGCCTTATCTGCTTTGATTCCATTTCCCGAACGAATCCGAAACTCAAGTACCCGGTATTAACTGCAGCAACCGCAGGAGCTACAACCGCTATCCCCCGGAGCGCCTTGCAGATACTTTTTAATTTCATCTTTGGCAGGAACTCGGCCTGCGAACTTCACTTTACCATCCACCACCAGCGCCGGAGTGGACATGATTCCGTAAGATAACATTTGTTGAATATCGGATACTTTTTGAACCGGATCGATAATTCCCAACTCCTGAGCAGCCTCTGTCACAACCTTTTCCAATTTGTCGCAGTTGGCGCATCCCGGTCCCAGGACTTTAATTTCCATTATTTTTTGCTCCTTTTCTTTGGCACTGTGAAGATACAATCATTAAAATTACTATATGATAAAATAGTAATATATCCGTTACAATCATAACTGTTTGGAGATCTCCTGATTCGCCTCAATCCTTTTGGCTATCACTTGGTTTACACATTTAAAAATATTGCTAATACAGGGGATGGCTAACGAATAGTAAACATACAACCCGTCTTTCCTGCAATCGATGATTCCGGTCTGTTTGAGAACAGCTAAATGTCGTGAAAGATTGGACTGTTCACAATCTAATTTCTCCATCAAATCCTGGACGCAGCATTCTCCGTTTTGCAATTCATCCAAAATAGCCAGCCTCAAAGTATGCCCCAATGCCTTAAAAATTGCAGCCCGTTCTTGGTTGGCTTTATTTTCCCATTTAGCCATGATTATCACCCTAAATTACTATATCAGAATATGATCATACTTTCAATCGAGTCGGCTCAAGGATAACCTCCATACGGATAGTGTATCCAAAAAATAATAGTTACAAGGAATTGATGTCGCTTGTCCTTCTGCTGGGAGAAATAATGACCCCTTTGAAGAACCAAATAGATGGCCATAAAATATTATAAAACATTAAAGCCTTAGAAATAACCCTGTGGAAAGGAAAATACCATGGATAAGAAGATAACGAAACTCATTTGTCCCTCTTGTGGCAAGACAATTGCTCATAAAGGCGGCGATGTCTGTCCGTTGGTCAACTGTCCCGTTTGCGGCCACCGTATGATATGTAGTTGAACTTTTTTTATGAACATATTTCTCCCCATGTTTCGAGTTTCCAATCGTGTTCTGTTTTCACAAAACGATTGATGCTGCAATTCTTTAGCACAAACCGTCTTCGGTGTTGCAACGGAATTTCAAGGGTATATCGCAATAAATAGTCCAATATAAATTCATGAGTGATAATCAGTATATTTTCGTTTTGATGGCGGAAGGCCAACTCCTCGAAACAAGCGATACTTCTTTCATAAGATTGCCGAATACTCTCGCCGCCCGGTAAAATGTAATCAGGGTCGCCTGACAAATATTTCTCACAATCTTCCGGGTATTGTTCGCTAAACTCATCGATAGTCAAGCCACCTAAGCAGCCTAAATTTCGTTCTTGCAGCCGCTTATCAAAAATGACACCAAGATTTAAAACGCTACCAATAATCTGAGCGGTTTCGACGGCACGACCGAGATCACTGCTATACAACTTTTGAAAAGTAAACTTTTTTAATGCCCGGGCAACACTGTAAGCTTGGGCAAGGCCTTTTTCCGTTAACGGGCTGTTTTGAACTCCTTGATGCAAGCCTAATTGATTCCACTCGGTTTCACCGTGACGGACGATTGTAAATGATGTTAATAAAGTTTGGGAAACATTTTCAGTTATCAAGGTTATCTTTCTCCTGTTCATCCTTTCCATGCCGCCAGCATTTGCCGCCGCAAAAGCGTTTCCCCTGCCCAAACACGCAAGTGATATCTTTGGAACCGCACGCGGGGCATTCATAGGTCCCATCCAAGATTTTCATATAATTTTCATAACTTTCCTGCCACTCTTTCTGACAACTTTGACACTTGACCGGGCAAATATTACTGGTAAAATTACCGCCCTCAATCCGGATGGCTTTACCGTTGATTAAAGCGTCGGAAACCTTTTCTCTGGCTGTATTCAAAATTCTTTGAAAAGTAGGACGGGATACTTCCATTTTTTCGGCGCATTCTTCCTGTTCCAGACCTTCCAAATCCTTCAGACGTATGGCTTCCAATTCTTCAATTTTAAGGATGTTCTCTTCCAGTTCACACTTGGGTATACCGGTCGGAATAAAATAACGGATACCTGGAATAAAACCGACTTTACGCCATTTTGTAGGTCTTGCCATATTGTCCCACTTTCAAAACTAAATTGGTGATAAGTTTCATCTTATCATTTTACTTGTTGAGCCGCAATCATTAGAAAAAAGGGGATTAAAATCCCCTTTTTATTTCAAGTAGACTGAAAAATCAATGTTCCTCGCAACTGTCGGCATGAGCGTGTTCCTGGCAAACGCTGCCCGAAGAAACCAGAGCTTTTTGCAAATATTTCTGAA
>DNPQ01000163.1 GCA_003501335.1 Bacillota bacterium | reverse complement strand
ATGAATATTCCAGCAATACTCGGGCCTAACCGAAAGAGAATAAAGACTATAAGAAACGGTAATAAAAACCAGAAGGCAATCTTGCCTTTCTTCCTCATATGGCAATAACCTACCTTTCTTTTCTAATCTTCAGTATTGGTCTTTGAGAGATAAAACCCGGAAATCCGGGTTTTATCTCTCAGTTACATCTCTTAGTTACTTGTCAGCACCGTATCAATATCTTTCTTCATTTGAACTACCACTTCTCGGACGGGTTCGTTATTGAGTAAAACATTCTGTGAAGCCGTGAGAATCGGACTTGGAGCTACCGAAGAGAAGACTTGAACCGCCTTTGGAAGTGGCGGTAAAAAGTCAACATAATCCGTTTCGCTGACAAATGCTTCCCGATGAGGCATTTTTTTAACTTCAGACAAAGTAGAAAGTTTGGCTGGAATCATTCCACATTGAGCCCAAGCAGCGGAATTATCAGTCAACCACTTAACGAAGGTCACCGCAGCCTGCTGTTTGGAAGATTTTGCTTTCACCGGAAAGGTCAACAAAGTATTAGCGCCCCAAACTCCATTATGTTCAAACACCTGGGGGACAGGCGCAGTTTCATACTTTAAATCCGTCACCTTATCGAGTCCAGGTATTTCCCAAGGACCATCGATTAGCATAGCAACTTTACCCACTTTAAAATCATCATAGGGTGACTTTTCCCCTTTGGGAACAATATGATATTTAAATACCAAATCTTTTAGATAAGTCCATGCTTTAGCGGCTTTGGCATCATTAAAAGTCGCTTTTTTCATCGTAGCGGTGAATGTCTTGTTCTCGCCTTCCTGATTCATTAAACCCCACCACATATAGAAACCGTGGTGATTATTCATCATTCCCAACCCGTACTGAACGATATTTTGGGGATCAAATCCTGTCTCTGAAGCGTTTTTGCCATTTTTATCAATTGTCAATTTTTGGCCGATCTTGATTAACTCTTCACCAGTTGCAGGCGGAGCTGTTATTCCAGCTTTCCCAAATATCTCTTTATTGTAAAACAAACCATGCATTTGATAGTCCAGCGGAACCGCATACTGAACATTATTATACATACTTGCATTCCAAAGCTTTGGCGAATAATCCGCCTTTTTTAAACCAACATTCTTTACCATTTTTACATCTAATAGTTTAGCATTAGCAAATTGGCCCATTTCAAATAAATGCATGGTCAAAATATCCGGAGGAGTACCGCCTCTCACTTCCATCATAAACTTGGAAAAGAGTGGTGACCATTGCAAACTCATCATATCGACTTCGATCTGTGGATGGGTGCGGTTGAACTCTTCGACCAATGATTTCATGACGTCACGATCAGGACCCGTAAAACCAACCCAATAGTCCACTTGGATAGGAGCTGCGCTTCCAACACTAAAACCAGTGATCGCAATCACAATGATCAAGAGTATTGAAAGCAAAAATATTTTTGAAAATTTCATTACATTCACCCCTTCTTTTTATTTTCTGAGAATTGTCCCCGTAATAGTCCAGAATCATTTTTACAATCTTCCTTTTACCGAATATCACCTCCTGTATTGAGACATTTTCTTTTCATAAGCTTTTGCCTAATCAAGATTGCATTATCTACCCCTTTATGTTTTAAAAAATTCCCTTTAATAAAGGAATTCCGGTAGAAACATCTTCAAAACAGATAATTCGTGAAACATCGACGTCATCTTTACTTTAGGAATCAAGTAATATGTTACCGTCCCATCGATACCAACACAACCTAGCATTTTAACCGAAACCCTAAGCTTAGTGATAGCAACTACCTGATTGGCTCCCTTTCCGCCAGAAATTAGATTAAATTCTTCTTTCCCATAACCGTTTCCTCAATTTTTGACATAGGAATCCGCATAGGTTACCAGATCCATATTCAAGCTGCCAATTACATTTATCACTGTATCGCTCTTTCCGTATGTAAAATTCTTTCATTAGTAAATATTAATAGTCCCGGTACATAAGTAAACAAATAATGTAAACGTTATTTTGAATGCCGATAAAAGCTTATAAAATTCGTTGATTAACATTGGTGTACTAAGAAGCACTATTTATTTTTTAAAAAAACGTTTTCTTGAAATATATTTTTCGCTGTTCAATTTTAATATCCTTCTTTTCTTAAAAAAAAATTAACCATAATTTAAAGAACGTCCGAGCGCTCCCATAAAAATGAACGGTTGATAAGACCTGCAAGGCGCTGAACGCTTGTTACAAAAATGTAAATACGCTTAAAATTTTTAATATTAAAAACTTCTTTACGTTATTATCAGTTAACTGTAAAACCGAAATTATCCACCCCAATCGAAAGCCAGAAGTTATGAGTAAGAGCTTGAACTATTCGTCAGAATGACAAAACATAAGCAAATCTTGCTAAGTCCAAAGAAAAAGGAATTTGATAATTCGTATTGAATATGTAATAAAACGTTTTCAGTAGTAATGCTATATAACATTACTACAAACAGACCATGTATTAATTGTTTCGAATAAAAACTACGAGATAACGTTTACTTTTACTACGGGTGGTGTATCATTTGATAAAAAAAACAATCAAGGATGTGGCCAGTAAAGCCGGCGTATCGATTGCTACTGTATCTAGAGTAATAAATGATGCAAGCAACGTAACGCCAGAAATAAGAAACAAAGTTTGGAAAGTGATCGGAGAACTGGATTTCAGACCCAATCAACTCGCTCAAGGATTGAAAAGTGATGTCACCCACACCATCGGAGTGATTATATCCGATATATCAAATCCTTTTTTTATGAGCATCATAAGGGAGATTGAGAAGAAAATTAATGAGGTTGGTTATAATTTACTGATAGTGAGTTCTGCAGACGATCAGGAAAAAGAGCGGAAAGATATCAAGACAATGCTTGAAAAGCGGGTTGATGGAATTATTATTTCTTCCACAGGCCAAAATGAGGATTATTTAAGTTCAATTGTAGACCTGGGTGTTCCGGTAATTATTATAGATCGAAAGCCTTTTAAAAATAAATTTGATGCGGTATATGTGGATAAGGCTCTTGCCATGTATGATATTGCCAATTATTTATTGAGTAAAGGCCACCGAAGGATTTCAATTGTAATGGGACCTAGATATATAATGTCCAATTTTGATAGGTTCTCAGGTTATGCCAGATGTATGCAAACAGCAAACATATTATTGGATAACGATTTGATAATTTATGGAGAATTTACCGAGGCTTTCGGACAATTGGCATTGAATAATATTATCAAAATGGCAAACAGGCCGACTGCAATAATATCAAGCAGTGTACAGATGACCCGCGGTATACTTATTGAAGCAAAAGAACTTGGTATAAGTATTCCTGATGATTTTTCATTGGTTTCATACGGAAATATCGATATGAGCACATTGATAAGTCCATCGTTAACTTATGTTGAGAGTCTCAACGAAAAAATTGGTGCTGCAGCAGGCGAACTTATACTCAACCGTATTAAAAATCCAAAAGGCAACCTCGAACAAAAGGTATTTGAATCAAAACTAATACTGGGAGACTCGGTCAAAGAGTTTGTTTCAAAAACACCTTTAAAATGATGAATTATCTTGTCCTCGCGGAACTCGTTCAATGTCCAGAACCAAAGCGTTCTATTTTATTTACCTTTCTTGGAGAGATTGACTATAAACCATTTCCCGAAACACCTGAGTCCATCGAATTAGCAGAGGAATATCTAAAACATGAGCTACTTGATGGAAGTAGCTCTTAGACAAATTCAATATTTCCCCGGGTTATTGCAAGACCATTATTTCAAAAAAAACACTTCCCGCATAGGCTTAATAGGCTCGGCTTCATGAAAGTCAAAAGATCCTTCGACCATCTTTGAGGTTATAGCATTCCAACGCTTGCAAGCATCGCTTTTATCGATATAGGCAAAAGCAGCCGGTACATCGTCGCACTCAAAACAATAAAAAAACTGATTACCCTGCTGGAAGATGGAATAATTACGAATACCGGCCCGGCTATGTTCCGTGATTATCTCAGGCCAAGCATTCAGGTGCATTTTGACATATTCAGTCAAGCATTCTTCTTTAACCCGCCAAGTCCAGGCATATTTATTGCTTTTCTCCATGAATATTCCACCCCTTATTTTTAAAATACCTCCTGCAAGTATTTTTGCAGGAGGCCATGACCACTTACACACTAAATCAATTAATAGACTTTTTTCCACGCAGCGATATTGGTTTTGTCGAATTTGAAAGGATCGCCGAGCATAATCTCGGTGCCCTTACCAACTTGAACGATCTTCTTAACACCCAATTTACCGGCTTTAAAAGATTGTCCGGCTTTACCGGTAATCTTCTTGTTAACCAGAGCATTCGCTGTATATCCCGTTAAATAACCCACATCAATCGGGTTCCACAGATACATCCACTCGCAAACACCGCTTTCGATGTAATCAGCCATTTCGCTGGGCAGTCCCAGACCGGTCAAATGTACTTTACCTTTTAAGCCTTTATCGGTAAGAACTTTACCGGCTGCAGCAATAGCTACGGTGGTGGGAGCGATAATTCCCTTCAAGTCGGGATAAGTTTTCAGCAAGGCCTCGGTTTCCGAAACGCTCTTATCCCTTAAATCATCGCCGTATGTGACTTTTACCAGTTGAATATTCTTATATTGCGGCTTTTTCAGTTCATCCTTCATATACGCGATCCAGGTATTCTGATTGGTAGCCTGGGAGGTAGCGCTTAAAACCGCTATCTGGCCGCTGCCGCCGATCATTTGAGCGATGGCTTGAATTTCAATCCGGCCGATGCGCTCCGAATCAGCCTGGTTGACATGAACCATCCGGCTTTGCGGATTCACCGCCGAATCATAAGATAAGATCTTGATTCCTTGTTTCATAGCCTTGGTCAACACCGGTTGCAACGCATCCGGATCATTACCGGAGATAGCGATGGCATCCACTCTTTGAGCAATCAATTCTTCTACCATTTGAATTTGAGCTTCCACAGTGGGTTGATCGGGAGCATTCAAAATAGCTTGGCCGCCTTGTTCGGTAATAGAATTTTTAAATCCTTCCATTATCTTTTCGCCGTAAGGATTGCCGGTATTCTTGAAGATGATGGCATAGCGTTTCTGCGCTGCGCCATAAATCGATCCTCCCAGCAATACTGAGACTAAAGCCAAGGTAACGATGATACTAAAAACCTTTTTCATTGACTCTTTCCTCCCTTGTTTTTTTATATAAAACAGTCTGGAGACTGCCTTATACCTTCCTCAACTTCCAATCTTCGTTTCATTTCAGACCTTTTTGGCCTTGCCGATATTCAATTTCAAATTGGGAATCATGACTGCAAAAATCAGCAATAATCCGACAATAACCAATAATACTTGGGCCGGAACATTAACCAGTCCGAGGCCATAACGGAGAAAACCAATTAAAAATACGGCAATAATCGCCCCAATCATACGGCCTTTGCCGCCGGCTGTACTGATACCCCCCAAGACAGCCATGGCGATTACATCCAATTCATAACCCAGCGCTACGTTGGGTCGGGTACTGCCCATCCGGGAAGTAAGAAACAATGCCGTCACACCGGACATCAAACCTGCCAAAGTGAAGATGATCACCTTGATACGGTCCACTTGGATCCCGGAAAATCGGCTGGCCGTAATGTTGTTACCCATTGCAAAAACCCGCCTGCCAAAAGTGGTCTTGTGAAGCAACAATCCAAAAATCAAAGCGCACACTGCAAATACTACTAAAATAAAGGGAATTCCTTTGATATCTCCCCAGCCAAGATAAGTATACCAACCCGGAAACTGGCCGGCGGCGCGATCTTCCAATATGATGTAGGCAATTCCCCGGTAAATGATCATAGTAGCCAGCGTGACAATGACAGCCGACAATTCTTTAAACTTAACAATCATCAACCCATTTAAAAAACCGCATAAGGTTCCCACGGCCAAACAAATCACCATAGCCAGACCCATGGGGACGCCCATATTGTAGGCTACCGCCATAACGACCGCCGATAAGGCCACGGTTGAACCAACCGAAATGTCGATATCGCCCAAAATGAGAATATAAGCCATCGGCAATACAATAAAGGCCTTATCTAAGAATGTATTGGTCGCATCCAGCAGACCACTTCCGCTTAAATAATAAGGAGAGAGCATCATATTGATGATGTTGACGACGATAAAAATTAAAACCAGCATCCATTCCCATTGGAAGAAAAAACCCTTGAAGTTAAATTCCTTATGGGAGATTATGGTCTTCTGATCCATGGCCTATATTTTCCTCCTCATGAGATTGTTCCAATCAACGCCCCGTTTAACCAGGACATTGGCTATCACGGCGACTAAAATAATAATGCCCTGAATGCCCTGTTGCCAGAAGGGAGACACTTTAATCAACGGCAAGGCGTTGTTTAAAATCCCC
>DNPQ01000044.1 GCA_003501335.1 Bacillota bacterium | reverse complement strand
GCGATATGTGGGTATTGCCTAAGTTGGGCAACTTTATCGCATCTTTAATCGATTTGGGGATAGCCGTCTTGGTCATCTGGTTTATGATGAAAGGGCTGCCGCAATTTGTATTAACTACCGGAGCTGTATGGACCATTTCAGTGGTATTGGCCATCGGGGAATGGTTTTTTCACCGGTATTTACTGGCGACCAAAGCTCCCAATAAGTAACTGAATTCGAAGTCTTTCCCTCGTAATCCTCATTCACCCATGGGTTTATCGTGCTTCCTTCAGGGATAGGGTAAAAATAAATCCCGGCCGGGCCTTTTTTTCTTCCGCGCTTTTTTGGCACGTTTGATCTCCTATAAGATGGTATAATTGAATCATCAAGGACTACAAAAAACATCGGAACCCGCTGCCGGACGGAGCGGGTTTATTCCATGTGCCGTTCCGGAGAACAAAATTAAAATATTTTCCCAATGGGAGCTTTGATTTGGAAGCTTTTCAGTCCGGTATCCAGTGGATCACGACTCTATAGATGTTGAAGGAAAACACCGTTGAATCATCAAGCAGTGCTGATGATATATCTTGATCGATAAAATCCCTTTGAGATACCTCGTTTAAACTAGTATCGAAAAATATGTCAGACATTTTCATTCCTCCGGGAGGAAAGTCGGGGGGACAAGCGAATAAAGAATTGAAAATGGAGGTGGTAGGTTTTGAGAAGTCAAAAAGTTTTAGAAGGGGTCGACCGGGCGCCGCACCGTGCTTTGTTTAAAGCCATGGGGTATACCGATGAAGAATTAAAGAGGCCCCTGATTGCCATTGCCAATTCGGCCAATGAAATTATTCCGGGACATATCCATTTAGATACGATAGTCGATGCCGTCAAAGCCGGAGTGAGGATGGCCGGCGGGACTCCGATTGAGTTTGGAGTGATTGGCATCTGTGACGGCATTTCCATGGGCCACGAGGGCATGAAATATTCCCTGGCCAGCCGGGAATTAATCGCCGACTCGATTGAAAGCATGGTGATGGCCCACTGTTTTGACGGGCTGGTCTTAGTACCCAATTGCGACAAGATTGTTCCGGGGATGTTGATGGCAGCCGGCCGGCTCAATTTGCCGAGTATCGTCATCAGCGGCGGTCCGATGCTGGCCGGTAGTTTCCGGGGTGAGCGGGCGGACCTGAATAATTTGTTTGAAGGTGTCGGCGCAGTCACGGCCGGAAAAATGACCGAAGCCGATTTAAAGGAACTGGAAGAGACAGCCTGTCCGGGTTGCGGCTCCTGCGCCGGAATGTTTACCGCCAATACGATGAATTGTATGGTTGAGGTATTGGGAATGGGATTGCCGGGTAACGGGACGATTCCGGCGGTGGATGCCAGACGGATCCGTTTGGCTAAAAATGCCGGTGTTGCGATTATGGACTTGGTAAAGAATGATATCCGGCCCAGGGATATCATGACCGAGGAAGCTTTTACCAATGCTTTTACCGTGGATATGGCCATCGGCGGCTCAACCAACACCGTCTTGCATTTACCGGCGATTGCCCATGAAGTAGGCATTTCATTGAGTCTCAACTGGGTCAATGAAGTGGGACGGAAGACGCCGCATCTTGCCTATTTGAGGCCGGGCGGCATCCATCATGTTCAAGATCTGGATGAAGCGGGCGGGATTCCCGCTGTCATGAAGGTTCTAAGCGAGAAGGGGTTAATCCAAACCGAAACCAAGACGGTCACCGGTAAAACAACGGGGGAGAATATTGCATCGGCCTCGGTGAAAAGGCCGGATGTCATTAAAACCGTCGAGAAAGCCTATCATCCTGAGGGGGGATTGGCTATTTTGTGGGGCAATCTGGCTCCGGACGGCTGTGTGGTCAAGCAATCGGCGGTAGCGCCGGAAATGATGCAACACCAAGGACCGGCCCGGGTTTTTGACGATGAAGAGCAAGCGATTCAGGCTATCTGGAAGGGTAAAATCGTCGCCGGAGACATTGTGGTCATTCGTTATGAGGGCCCCAAAGGCGGTCCGGGAATGCGGGAAATGCTGGGCCCGACTTCGTCCATTGCCGGAATGGGTCTGGATAAAGAGGTTGCTTTGTTAACCGACGGACGGTTCTCAGGCGCTTCGCGGGGCGCTTCCATCGGGCATATTTCTCCCGAGGCCATGGAAGGCGGTCCGATTGCCCTGGTACGGGAAGGGGATCTCATTAAAATCGATATTCCGGCCCGGAAAATCGATGTATTGGTGAGTGATGCAGAACTGATGAGGCGCAAGGCGGAGTGGAAACAACCGGAGCCCAGGGTAAAGACGGGGTATTTAAGCCGTTACAGCCGGATGGTGACTTCGGCCAATACCGGAGCCGTGCTTCAGTAAGGCACGATTTACAGGATTAATTTTGTTATTTATTGCATGAAGCAGCCCAATTTACAAGGATTATTAGGACCGTCTCTTCAAAAGAGGCGGCCCTGAATCTATTAGCGGTTATTTAAGTCGGTGTGCTGTTCTAAAATCTTTTTGAATTACGGCATTCGAATTTTAATAATCCGTTGATAGTATTGGAGTCCTATGCTAACATAAATTAAAACACTTGTCACTGGCGGATCTATTAATACATAGAATAATAATATCTTTATTGACAAGTTTTTGAAAATTATAAAGTAAATATTGACAATTAATATGTCTGGCATTATTATAGTGTTAATTATCTTTCAATTTGGGGGATGAACAATGAAAATATCTGGAGCGGAGATCCTGCTGGAGAGTTTACAAAGAGAAGGCGTGGAAGTCATCTTCGGTTACCCCGGCGGACAGGTGATTCCCATTTATGATGCTTTATATGACGCCAAGATCCGGAATATATTGGTCCGGCATGAACAGGGAGCCGCCCACGCGGCCGATGGCTATGCCCGGAGTACGGGGAAAACGGGAGTATGCCTGGCGACCTCCGGACCGGGAGCAACCAATTTGGTAACCGGTATTGCCAATGCTTACATGGATTCGGTACCCATGGTGGCTATTACCGGCCAGGTACCCACTTCCTTAATCGGGTTCGATTCTTTTCAGGAAGCCGATATTACCGGGATTACCCTTCCCATCACCAAACATAATTATTTAGTCCGGGATATTAAGGATTTACCAAGGATCGTCAAGGAGGCTTTTCATATTGCCCACACCGGACGCCCCGGGCCTGTTTTGATCGATCTGCCCAAGGACTTATCAACCCTCAAAGAAAATCCGGAGTATCCGGAGACCATCGATTTGCCCGGATATAAACCCAATTATATCGGCAATGCCCGGCAGGTGAAGGACGCCACCGAAGCGCTCCAAAATGCCAAGAAACCTTTATTATATGTTGGGGGCGGTGTGGTTACAGCCGGGGCCGATCAGGAACTTTTAAGATTAGCGGAGCTTTTAGAGGTACCGGTGACCAC
>DNPQ01000065.1:2573-7660 GCA_003501335.1 Bacillota bacterium | reverse complement strand
TGATTACAGTTGTGGTGAATCTACTGCAAATTTTCTTCTCGATTAATAATGCATATGAATTAGGTTTTGTCTTTCTGGGTCTATTGATGATATTCCCAGTGATTGATGTACTGCTTTTACCTAAAAATATAGGGCATGCCACAATCAGCTAGCTTTACCCGCTGTACATACCAGACTGAGCTTTTCCGATTTTTCAAATACTAAGGAAGTCTAAACTAGATGAGGAGGAACAAAAAATTGAACTTTGAAAAGGTTAGCGCCTATATTGAAAGCTTATATTCATTCCAAAGAAAGGTGGAAGTTTTATGAAGATTTCAGGAAACAACCTACTGATTACGGGTAAAAATTGCTGGCATCGCCACCCATCATGCGACTTGACGATAGAATCCCAGCGTATTGATGAAGGTTAGCCTGATCCCGGTGGCTCCTGTAACTATTAAAAGAACTCATCGCCTTTTTCTGCGGGTCGGATTGACTCCGCCTCCAATTTATCGAATCCTTTTTCCCAAGGCTGAAATCATTTTGCGGATCTGCAAAATCAATTCTCCCACCGACAATATTGTTTTGTTCATTCGCAAAATGGTTTCTTCCATCGCCAATATTGTTTTGCTAACCTGCAAAATCATTTCTCCCATCCGCAATATGGTTTTGCTCATTCACCAAATGATTTCTTCCATCTTTTTATATTTTCCGGCGGGAAATGCTAAAAAACATTCAAAATAAAAAAATGCGGCTCCGGCAACACCGCCGCGTTTAATAAAAGAGCCTTCCGGATAAGAGCTCCGGGAGGCTTTCTTGTTATGAATGTTCTTTTTTCACTATCCTTTTATCTATCCCATCAAGACAATAAATTGATTAGCCTTTATAAAACCAACCCTTCCTTTGACCCACCTCCTCATTCCGTTTTACTTTAAACCAGGCCGCATACATGGTCGGTAGAACCAGCAAGGTCAAGATAGTGGCTCCCAGTAAACCGCCGGCAATGGTAATGGCCATCGCCCCCCAAAAACGATCGAACGCCAGAGGCAACATTCCCATTATCGCCGCCGAAGCAGTCAGCATGATCGGCCGGAACCGAAACACCGTCGCGTTAATGATAGCGTTCCGGGTTGATTCTCCGGCTTCGATCTGCCGTTCAATTTGATCGATCAAAATGACCGAATTGCGGATAATGATGCCGCATAAAGCCAAAATTCCGATTTCCGCCAAAAAACCCAACGGCACTCTGCAAATTAACATGGTAGGGACTACACCAATGACTCCCAACGGCGCCGTAAGCAGCGTTAAAAACATCCGGGCGCTGCTCTGCAATTGCAGCATTAACAGAATCATAATCACAATCAGCATCACCGGCACCATTCCAGCCAAATATCCAAGCGCCACCGCGCTTCGTTCGGCCGCTCCGCCGATCTCAATACTATACCCCGGTGGTAAACTGGTACGCAATTTCTCCAAACTCCGGTAGACCTGTTTTGCGGCATCATTGCCGGTAACTCCCGGGATCACTTCCGCCTGAATGGTAATGGTCGGTTTGAGGTTACGCCGCCAGATTAAGCCTTCTTCCGCTCCATAACTGAGCGTCGCAATTTGTTCCAAGGGTATCGCTTGGCCGTTACCCAGCGGAATATTTAAGTTCTTGATACCGGCCAAATCTTTCCGACTCTCCGGATCCAAGCGGAATACGATAGTCACGGTCTTATCGTTTTCCCGGAATTCGCTCACCGGTATCCCGGAAATTTCAGCCTGTAAATTCAGGGCCAAATGGGAACTGTCGATTCCCAGCATCCGGGCTTTATCCTGATCCACCGCCAGCTGCAATACTTTACTTTTTTCGTACCAATCATAATTCACATCCCGTATCTTGGGATTGGCAACCATGGCCTCCGCCACTTTTTTGGCGATACTGCGCACCTTGTCATAATGATAGCCTGAAACTCGCATCATGACCGGATAAGCATCGGAAGGACCGATTTGCAGCACTTTGATATTGCCACGGACGTTAGCAAACCGGGTGGCAAACAGTTGATTGATCTTTTGCTCCAAAGCGTTTCTTCCTTTGAGTCCCTTGGTGACAATCACAAATTGGGCAAAATTTGAGCTGGGCAAAACCGGTTCGAAGGTCAGCACAAATCGCGGCGCCCCGTTGCCGACATAAAAAGAATAGTGATCAATATTGGGATCGCCTTTCAGGTCGGCCGCGAATTTAAGAGCTTCTTGTTCGGTGGCCTGAATGGCCGACCCCTCCGGCAGCCGCATCTCCACAATAAGTTCCGGCCGGATTGATTTAGGGAAAAACTCTTGGGGGAGAAAACGGAATGAAAAAACCGCCAGTAAAAATGCGGATACGGTTATTCCCAGGACAATCCAGCGATGCTCCAAACACCCGTTTAAGATTTGCCTGAACTTATGGTAAAACGGTTTATCGTAGAGGTCGGAGTCCGCCCCCTCACCAGCCGGTTTTACTTGAATCAAATGATAGCCCAGGAGCGGAGTGACCACCACCGAAACCAGCCACGATATCAACAATGAAATGGTCAGCACGGTAAAAATACTATTGCAAAACTCGGAAGCCGACCCTTTTGAAAAGCCGATGGGAATAAAGCCGGCGCAGGTAATTAAAGTCCCCGTCAGCATGGGAAAGGCGGTCACGGTATAGGCAAAACAGGCTGCTTTCGTCCGGTCCCAGCCCTGTTCCAATTTGACGGACATCATTTCCACCGCGATAATGGCATCATCTACCAGCAGTCCCAGGGCAATAATCAAAGCCCCCAAAGAAACCTTGTGCAGATCAATCCCGAAGATTTTCATGCCCACAAAGGTTCCGGCAATGACTAACGGGATGCACAAAGCAACCACCACTCCGGTACGAATGCCCAGGCTTAAAAAGCTGATGATTAAGACGATGGCAATCGCTTCACACAACGTCTTCACGAATTCATTGATCGAATCTTCAACCACTTGCGGCTGATTGGAGACTTGGCTGATCTCCATGCCCAGCGGGAGATCTTTCCTGACTTGCCCTAAGGTAGCCTGTAAATCCTTTCCCAGAGCAAGAATATTGCCGCCTTTTTCCATCGATAGGGCGATACCCACTGCCGGTTGGCCATTGTAATACATTTTCGGCTCCGGCGGATCCGCATAACTGCGTTCCACTTTAGCAATATCCCCCAGACGAAAGGTCTTATTCTGGACGCGGATCGGTAAATTGCGGATGCTTTCAAGATCGCCGAATATCCCGGTAACCCGGAGGTAAACGTTGTCGGTCGTGGTGGTGACCATTCCCGAAGGCGTCATGGCATTCTGGGCTTTAACGGTGGCGAGGATCTGCATGGGGTCGATACTGTAACCCGCTAACTTGCTGCTGTCCATTTCGATATAAATCTTTTCGGGCTGGACTCCCAGAAGCTCGACCTTTTTAACGCTATGAATCCCCAGCAAAATCCGGCGGATTTTTTCGGCCTGAACCCGCATTTCCTCATAAGAAAAACCATTGGCTGTCAATGCATAAATATTGCCGTAAACGTCATCAAAACGGTCATTAAAATAAGGCCCCCTTAAACCTTCAGGGAGGTTATCTTTGATGTCGTTCACCATATTCCGGACTTCAAGCCAGGTCGGCCGGATATCCGTTCCATTAACGTCATTTTTCAAGTAAACATAAATAACGGATTGGCCGGGCCGGGAATAACTTCTAAGATAATCCAATCCCGGCGTGTCTTGTAACCGTTTCTCTATCTTGTCGGTGACCTGTTCTTCGACCTGACGGGCAGTAGCGCCAGGCCAGCCAACCGATACCACCATTTGGCGGATGATAAAGTCCGGATCTTCCATCCGGCCCAAGCTCTGATAAGAATATATACCGCCGATGGCAATCAAAATGAGGAAAAAGTAAACCAGACCTTTGTGATTCAGCGACCATTCCGATAAATTAAAACCTGAAGCATTCACTGGATACCATCTCCCGTGCGTACTTTTTCGCCTTCCCATAATTTATCGACCCCGGCAGTAACGATGATATCTCCTGCTTGGAGTCCCTTTAAAACTTGAAGTTGATCTCCGCTGACAAATGGGCCTAATTGAACGGATTTCCAATGCGCCGCTCCCCGCCTGATCATCCAAACCCCCGGAGTGTCCCCGCTTTGGTAAACTGCCGTCAGCGGGATATTGATCGTGTTTTTCCCTCGCCGGAAGTTTCGGATACCGTAGCGGTCATGCCAAGCTTTACGGTTCCCGGGGGGTTCAAAAGGCTAATCCGGGCTTTATAAGTTCGGGTTACCGGGTCGGCCATCGGCGAGATTTCACGGATTCTTCCCTGAACGCTCACGCCGGGCAAGGCCCAAAAAGTTACGATAAATTGCCCGACTTTATTGAAGTCGCTCAGGCGGTTTTCCGGAACGTTAATTTCGATTTCCTGTTCTCTCCCTTTTACTAAAACCACCACCGGCTGACCGGCGGCTACCACTTGACCGGTTTCTGCGTTCACTCCGGCGATGACGCCGGCGGCGTCGGCATATAAATTGCAATAATTTAATTGGTTGGATCCATGGGTGTATTGCGCCTTTGCCTGTCGTAGCAGAGCATTGGCCGAATCATAAGCGTTCTGGTAACGATCGAATTCCGCCTGGCTCATCAGCTTTTGATCATAAAGCGCCTTAAAACGGTCCAGATTGTCCTTAGCCAGTTTAAATTGGGATTCTGCAGCCTGTAATCCCGCTGCGGCCGCATAGGTGCCCTGCTCGACATCGCTGGGATCGATTTGCATCAAGATATTGCCCCGGTTGACAACACTTCCTATATCGACGCTGCGGCGGATGATTTTCCCGCCGACCTGAAAAGCCAGTTGGCTTTCAAAGCGGCCACGGACTTCGCCGGAGTAACTATTCGTTTGCTCGTCGTCACCCCAGGCAATCATTTGGGTTTTTACGACGGGGCAATCTTGAGGTACAGCGCCCGCATGGGACCCTCCATGAATAAGTAATCCTACTAACACAATGATCAAGGCAATTCCAATACCAATTCCCCAATAGAATTTTGGAGGATATGTTTTTTGCAATCCGATTCACTCCTTCGATTTTGATGCGGTTCCA
>DNPQ01000065.1:0-2211 GCA_003501335.1 Bacillota bacterium | reverse complement strand
GTTAAGCCGACTTCAGCATCCAAACGCTCCAAAGAAGTACTTAACCCGACCTTATAACGGGTATCAGCGACCCGTAGGGTCTCTTCCGCTGTATCCAGGCTTTTCTCGGCCACATCGATGGTTTTCAAAGCGACTTCCACATTATGGTAAGCTTGTTCGACCTGCAGCTTGATCCCGCGCTGTAATAAGTCCTTGCCGGTCTGGGCCTGTTTTAAAGTATCTTCCGCTTCGGCGATCTGGTGGATGACCATCCCGCTGTCAAACAGTTTCATGGTGGCGACGACTCCAACCGTGGTGGAAGGGGCCTGATTAGCCGGCTCATAACGATGATGGTCGGCCATAAGCGCTACCGTCGGCTTATAACCGCTTTTAGCAATCAGCACCGCTTGTCTGGCCATATCGATTTGGGCATTCATCGCAGTAAGTTCCGGCCGGTTGCCCAGCGCGCCGGCTTCACACGCGGTCAAATCCTGAGACAACGGCGCGTAGCCCGGGCTTTCTTCACATGAATACTCAGTGCCCAGGTCCACGCCTAAGGCATAATTTAAGGATGATTTGGCTAAGGTCAAATTGTTCTGCATCAGTAACTGTTTTTGTTTTAAATCGGCCAGTTTTTCCTCAGCCTGCAATACATCGAGTTTAGGGGCGATATTGACTTTATAGTAAGCGTTAGCTTCCTCGAGGTGCTTTTCCATACTGACAACCGCCTCATCCATGGTTAGCCTGAGTTGCTGGCAAAGGACTACCGTATAAAAAGCTTTTTTGACGGACAATACCAGTTCACTTTCGCTGATCTTCAATTGGGCCTGGGCATTATTGCCGTTGGCCTTGGCCAGATCTTTGACGGCGGTCAATTTATGCCCAGTATAGAGCGGCTGGCTCAATTGGAGATCATATCCGTAATAATCCAGACTGTCGTTGGGTTCATCCATCTTGGTTGGGGATATTGCGTTATTTAAATCAACCAGGCCTTTTTTTAACTGAAGCATGGATGGTTCTTCGTTATAATGGTCGTAACCGTAGTTTCCTGTCAAGACTGGCCCATAGGCTGAAAAAGACTGCGCTATTTTATCCTGGGCTATCTTTACACTATCCTGCGCAATTTGGCGCTGTAAACTGTTTTCCATGGCGAGCCGGATCGCTTGATCAATGGTGATTTGCTGGAATTCCGGTTGATCCACGGCCCGGCAGATACCGGGCCAAGCAAACCCGATTAACGCCAGCATCATGAGACAACCTATCGGCCAAACTTTTTTTCTCGTTTTCATCTTTTCACTCCTCAATCCATTCTTGCTAATTAAAATAGTACTAGGCTAATTTGATTAGTCTTTATGCAAAAAATTATTCTTTGGGTGGATCGACCATTTGATGAAATCCCGCAAAAAAGATATCGACCATCAATTCAAAACTATTGTCGGGATCTAAGGATGGGTCAGATGGGCCTCCGAAAGAGCCGACCGACCGCAAGGTTACAAAGCCATGCACCATACTACGAACGATTTTGATAATTTGACTGAGTTGATCTTCTTGGAGATTATAGGGCTCCAGAATTTTCCCGATAATTGCCTTCAAACGTTCGACTGCATTTTGAATGGCGGGATTGGATGGCGTTTTGCATCTGCATAAAGCCTCGTAGAGACCCGGCCTTTCTTCGACAAAAGTACGGTGAGCGTAAATAATGGCCCGAAGCGCATCATCCTTGGATTTGCCGATTGCCGCCTCAGCGAGTCTACCACTTAATTCCTGAAGGGCGTAAACGGCTAATTTTTGTCTTAAATCGGATAACCCCGAGATATGATTATAAAGGGACGGAGTTTTCACACCGAGATGTTCTGCCAGGGTATTCAGGGTCATTTGATCCACATCAAGCTCATCCGCAATATGCGCAGCGACAGTCAAGATCATCTGGGTGTCTAATCCGGGTCGTGGTGGCATTTTCCCTCCGCTTTTCGTGTAATGGGTTTGATTCAATTCCAAAACTATTATATTTAATAATAAACTAACTCAATTAGTTTGTCAAGGAATTCCTGTTGAACCAGGGGGAGGGTTAACTTCCAATTACGTCCCCAATTCCTTTCCTCATAAACTCTTCCAGCAAGGACTTTTGCAACTATTAAGTCCTATTTTGAGCGTTTAAAAGTAAAATACCTTTGACATTTCTTTGCATGAATGTTATATTGAAATTGGTCAATTGATTGACTATAAAGTATT
>DNPQ01000071.1 GCA_003501335.1 Bacillota bacterium | reverse complement strand
ACCGGCTTTTACCTGAACAACTTCAGGATTTCCGAAGAACGATAACCGATTCTCAAGTTGTAGTAACTCAGTTGGAAATTCCTTCGGAAACTGTGAGGTATTCGTTGGGACAGGCTAAGGAATGCAGTAAGCTCACCATCTTGAATCCAGCTCCTGCTTTGAATTTGGATGATGATCTTTTATCTTATGTGGATCTATTGATCCCTAATGAAACTGAACTTGAGGTTTTAAGTGG
Organism: Bacillota bacterium; assembly: GCA_003501335.1. Lineage (GTDB taxonomy): Bacteria > Bacillota > UBA4882 > UBA8346 > UBA8346 > UBA8346. The sequence continues at coordinate 2,372 of DNPQ01000071.1, read as the reverse complement.
TAGGCCAGTTCGCAATGAGACGGAAATCATCGAAGCCGCACAAGTAATGATTAAACGGGGCATTAAAGAGTTGATTGTTACTATTGGTGAAAAGGGATGTATTTATATAAATGAAAGACAGCACAAAAGTTTTGCTGCTTATAAGGTGAACCCCATTGATACAACAGCGGCTGGAGATAGCTTTATTGGCGCTACAGCAGTTGCCCTAAACGAGGGTAAAGCAATTGAAGAAGCAATATCCTTTGCTATGGCGGTCGCTGCTTTAACGGTGACTAAAAAAGGAGCGCAAAGTTCATTGCCTTATCGTCATGAGGTTGAAAACTTATTAAAGATTCAAAGTTAGTCAGGCAGTAATCTATGCCGGAGAATTTACATTTTATGCAAACATTATCTTAAAATCAGAGATGATGTTTTAAACGGGATGCTAGTTTAAGGTGATGTATACATGCAGAAAACTTAAGATAAAAAAGAATAAAGGAATCAGTAAAAATGATAGAGACAATTCAGTTATCAACGGATGTTCTGGTAATAGGTGCGGGTGCAGCCGGTATCCGGGCGGCGATTGAGGCTCGAAAATCAGGGGTTGATACGATTGTGGCGGCTAAAGGTTGCCTGGGCTTTGCCGGCTCTACATTTTGTTCATATTCGCCTACTTGGGGATATCAGGCGGCTACTGCTATTATCGATCATGATGATAGCCCGGAAGAACATTTGAAAGAAATTATGGAGTCTGCTTGTGGAACTGCTGATCCTAATTTAGCGGATATTTTAGTCCATGAAGCCGCCATTCGATTAGAAGATCTTAAGAAAATAGGATTGGATGTAGATTATATCGATGGAAAACCTGTTCAAGAAATTGGATGTTTTTCACATCGGCCAAGATGTTTTATGGTAACCGGGAAAAGTCGGATTCGTGACAAGTTTATCTCTGCACTTAAAAGTTCCGGGGCTCAAATTATTGAATCGCTTCGAATAACAGATCTTCTTGTGAAAGACGAAGTTTGTATCGGAGCTATAGGTTATAATTCTACTCAAATTTATGTGATATGGTCCAAATCCGTCATATTAGCTACCGGTGGAGCCGGCAACTTATTTATCCATAATTTCAATACTTCGGATTTAATTGGAGATGGACAAATATTGGCTTTAAAGGCCGGGGCCGCATTAATGAATCTGGAGTTCATGCAGATTGGTTTTGGAATTACATATCCAGTTGAAAAGATGTTATTTGAAGGAAGACTTTTGCAATACGGCCCAAAATTTAAAAATACGTATAGTGAAGAATACCTTGATAATTACTTGCCCGTAAATGTTAGTAAAGAAGATTGCCTTAAAGATAGGGCGTATCATATGCCTTATAGCATCCGGGATTGTTCGATGTATTTGGACATTGCCGCTCAGCAAGAAGTTATGGCCGGCAGAGGAACGGCTCATCATTCAATTTATATTGATTTTCGTAATATTCGTTCTCGAGATTTGGTATCTACCCCGGTCGGAGCCCGCTGTTATGAAGGAATTTTGGCTAAGGGATGTGATATTAGTAGGGAACTATTAGAAATGGCGCCTCATATTCATGCAATGAATGGAGGAGTATGCATTGATGAATTTGGCGCTACTCAGATTTTAGGGCTTTATGCAGCAGGCGAGGTGGCAGCCGGGCCTCATGGAGCTGATAGATTAGGCGGCAATATGATGCCGGCTACTCAGGTTTTTGGAACGCGAGCTGGATTATATGCGGCCAAACATGCCTTGCAAATGAAACTTAATAGGAGATCAGTGAATGAATTTCATGATAATTTCGATATTCTGAAATCATGGTTAACTGCTAAGAATAAAAGCATTGGATTATTAAAGCAATTGATCCATGAGTTGAGGTTGACATATTGGCAGCACTTATTGACTGTAAGAACAGAGGCAGAATTGGTAAATACGTTAGACGCCATCACAAATGCAAAAAAAATATTGGCTAGTTCCAGACCTGGATTGGATGGCTCCATCGATGAGCTTTATGATTTATCAAGCATGATACTTTTGGGCCAGGCGATTACCGAGGCATGCCGCTTTAGGAAGGAAAGCCGTGGTAGTCATTATCGCGCAGATTTTCCTCAAAAAAACAATCGTTATGCTTGTCCTTTTAAAATAAGACTTGAAAATGAGCGAATTAAAATTGATTTGGAATGAAAATATCAAGTTTTTAATTTAATATGATGCCGTAATTTTGAAAGAGAGGCATGAAATTCCTATACTTTATGAGTTTAAGAGAGTCAAAACTTTTAAATCAACCACAATATAATGGAGGAAAATATTATGAATCAGATTTTGCAAGGAATTGTTTGCGCGACGCTCACTCCGTTTACTTCAGAAGGAACTGT
>DNPQ01000258.1:14244-15216 GCA_003501335.1 Bacillota bacterium | reverse complement strand
CTCCTCTTTTCCCTGTGCCAATTGATCCAGCCCTTTCAGCCGATGAGTTGTTGAGACAATCATAAAGTCTAAGCATCCAGGGTCAAGATAATGTCCCAAGTCATACAATAATTGTAAAAATAAACATTGTTAGCGGCGGGAAAAAAACTTGGAGAGAGACATCATGCAAGAGTGTAAGAATATCCGATTAAAGGCCATCAAACCGGCTCATCCATCCATTCTGTCAACTACTCGAAAGAAATGGCGCTTATTTTCTACTTATATGGGTCCGGCTTTTATTGTCAGCGTTGCTTATATTGATCCCGGTAACTTTGCCACCAATATTAGTGGCGGTTCCAATTTCGGCTATCAACTGATCTGGGTTATTCTTTGGAGCAATCTGATGGCGATCTTCTGTCAAACTTTATCTGCCAAATTGGGTATCGCCACCGGTTTTAATTTGCCCGAAATGTGTGCCAAAATTTTCTCCCGGCCCCTAAATTGGTTTTTTTGGATCGCTGCCGAATTAGCGGCCATCATGACCGATTTGGCCGAGTTCCTAGGCGGTACATTGGGATTGTATCTTTTATTTCGAATTCCCATGGTTTATGCAGGTCTATTAACGGGAGCTATTACTTTTTTAATTGTCTATTTGGAAAAATACGGTCAGCGTGTGGTTGAGACCGTTATCGGTTTTTTAGTCGCCATCATTTCCATCGCTTACGTGATCGAGTTATTCTCAGCAAAACCCGTTTGGTCCGAAGTTGCCTGGCATGCCGTCATACCAGCTTTACCCAACGGGCAAGCAGTCATGATCGCTGTAGGAATGCTGGGCGCCACGGTAATGCCTCATGTCATTTATCTTCATTCCCAACTTGTCCAATGCCGCAATGGAGATCATACGGATGAACTACGCCGCCGCCATCTGCAGATGGAAAAACTTGATATTGCCTTTGCAATGAATATAGCCTTTGTAATCAACGCCGCCATGGT
>DNPQ01000258.1:0-13957 GCA_003501335.1 Bacillota bacterium | reverse complement strand
CCGCCATGGTATGATTGTCGATACGATTGAACAAGCTCATCGTTCATTGGAACCGCTAGTGGGCCGATTATCCAGCAGTGTTTTCGGCATTGCCTTATTGGCATCCGGATTATCCTCTTCGGCCGTTGGCACCATGGCCGGGCAGACCATTATGAAAGGTTTCATCAATCTACAAATTCCTCTAAACCTGCGGCGTCTGATTACTATGGCGCCGGCCTTGGCCATCATAATAATTGGGATTAATCCCATGAAGGCTTTGATTATCAGTCAGGTTACCTTAAGTTTCGCCCTGCCCCTGGCGATTATTCCTTTAATTTTAATTACCGGCCGCAAAGATTTAATGCGAAGTTTTGCCAACCATACTCCGACCAAAATAGTCGGTTGGATTATTACCAGCCTCATTCTGATTATGAATGCTTTATTGATTTTTTTATCCATTACCGGTAGTGTGTAACACAAAATTGCATCCAAATTACGGATACAATTTTGTGTTACAAGAAGGAAATTTCACTTTATACAATTCAATCAACCATCAGTTTTGTCAGCCACCCACTTTTCGCAGGGTTCCTTCTCGTACATGATGTTTTTGTACATAAGTCTTCAATTTTTCGAGCTGATCAGGAGTCAAAACGGCTTTCATTTGAGTAAACATTGCTCTTCTTTTGGTAATAAGTTGAATCCGTAATGCATTGATTTCTTTCGTTTTGCTATCAATGGCGGATTCACTCAAAGGCTCTGCCGCCCACAATTGACGAAGTTCTTTTTCTTTAGTGCGTATTTCATTCTTTATCGAAAGGGTATCCTTTTCAAAGTCTTGGCGGATGGCCATGATTTTTTGTTGTTGGTCTACGCTTAAATTGAGACCATTGTATGCACCTGAAAGGCAACTATTTTCAGGTGCGGCTGCAGGTTCAGCCCACGCAGCACATGTCAAAGTTCCAATTAACACAAGCGCTGTAATTATAAGTATTAATTTTCTCATTTAGAGACCTCCATTCCTCTTTACTGATTAATATTGCTATTTCTTTTTCCTCTCCCCCTTTTGGTTGATATGTATTTCTGATTTCGGTATTAAGCGTACTATAAATTAGTGGAAGTATCATGAAAAATTTATGGAGAATTTGTAGAGATTTTCACATCAGACTACCCTTCAATTCTGGAATAGTCTATACTTGTATTAAATCGGTTTCAAATCGTATTCATTCCATTCAACAAACCACTAAGATTGAATTAAATAACAAATATATCGGAGTGAGTTCAATCATGGCGAAGATTCTGGTAATCGAAGACGAACTAAAAATTCAGCAAATTATCTGTGCTTACTTAGTCAAAGAAGGTTTTGAAGTTATTGCCGCTTCCGACGGCGCCGAAGGACTCGAATCTTTCAAAATCAGCCAACCCAACTTAATGATCTTAGATTTAATGCTGCCCTTAATCCCTGGTGAACAAATATTAACCACCATTAGACAAACATCAGATATTCCTGTTATTATTCTTTCTGCAAAAAAAGCCGAAGAAGAACGAATATTTGGCCTTAATATCGGCGCTGATGATTACCTGATTAAACCCTTTAGCCCCCGGGAGCTGGTTGCCAGAGTCAATGCACACCTTCGCCGGATGAAGTCAAACCCTCCTGCTGCAATTTCGTTTTCATATAATGATCATCTTCTCCAAATTGATTTGGCAAAACATCAAGTTTTCCTGAAAAATAATCCGGTCAATTTAACTCCTACTGAATTCAAATTATTAAAGTTTCTCTGTGAAGCCCCCGGTCAAGTTTTCAACCGCAGTCAACTGGTAGAGCAAGTGCAAGGCTATAATTATAATGGATTTGATCGGACCATTGACAGTCATATTAAAAACTTACGCCAAAAAATTGAGCTCAATCCGGAAGCACCCAATTTTATTATCACAGTTTTCGGCTTAGGATATAAATTTGGAGGTGAGCCGGATGTTCATGAACCTGCCAATCCATAAAAAATTTACTGCCGTCATTTTAATAATCTGCCTTAGCAGCATTTTAATTTTCGCTCTCATTATTAATTTAACTTTAAACCATAACTTTAAAAATTATTTAACTCAGATGCAAATTCATCGTGAAAACCAAGTTGTAAAATCATTAGCAGAGATTTACCAGCAAAGCGGCGGGTGGGACGATTTGCCTTTCGAATTTATCTGGGGGCAAGCCGTTTTTTTTGCTAACTTACGTTATGTTGCCGATAGCAACGGCGATGTGGTTTTGCTATTTTATCACGGCAGAAGACCGCTGGAACCAGCTTCACTTCATTCTTTACCAATTATAGTTGAAAATCATCAAGTCGGTACTGCTTTTTTCAGTCAAACTGCATTTCAAAACCTTTTATCCAGACAGGATAAATTATACTGGAAAACCATTTACGACTCAATCATCTGGTCAATTTTGCTCACAGCAACTTTGTCGATGATCATTGCCAACCTATTTTCCAAAAAATTATCAGCCCCAATTATTGAAATGAATAATCTGGCTCACCATATTTCCAACGGCAATCTTGATGCCCGGGTCAGTCGTCTTCCCAAGGATGAAATCGGTCAATTGGGGCATAGTATCAATCAATTGGCTGAAAAATTATCCCAAGTGGAAGAATTACGAAAAAAAATGACGGCTGACGTAGCCCATGATTTAAGGACCCCTCTGGCTATCATCCATAGTCATTTGGAAGGTATGATCGACGAAGTCATCCCCGCCTCTCCCGAAAACTTAGAATCCTTACTGGAAGAAGTCGACCGTTTAACAATATTGGTCAACGACCTCCAGGAAATTTCCCTCGCCGATCGCTCAATTAAGACCTTGAAACAGGATTTGATAGCCTTAGATTCGCTAATCCAAGATGTAGCCAAAAAAATCACTCCCCTTTTTGCTAATAAAGGGGTTGATTTGAAATTAGGAAATATTGTTCCGGTCAATATCCTTTCTGATCGGGACACCCTTTCTAAAATCCTGGATAATCTGTTATCGAATGCCCTAAAATATACTCCCGCAGGAAAAACCGTTCAGATCGAGCTTCTAGAGGATAATAAAATGATAACTATGAATATTATCGATCAAGGGATTGGCATCTCTGAAAAAGATCTTCCTTTTATTTTTGAGCGATTCTATCGGACAGACCAATCCCGGAACCGTGAAAGCGGTGGCTTTGGATTGGGACTTACTATTGTCAAAGAACTGGTTGAAGCCATGGGAGGCCATGTGACCGTTTCAAGTAAAGTAGGTCAGGGAAGTATTTTTACAATTGCTTTCCCCAAAATTGGGGATATCCACAATTAAAAAAAGGAACGCAGGGCGCGTTGTCTGTTCTTTATTGACCTTCTTTATGATTATAATAACTGATTTTAGCCCATAAGCCAACTTTAGATTTTGACTCTTATAATCAACAAACTCTCGGTTTTTAGGATTGCTCTAAATTTAAAGAAACCCACCCATTATTCTTCTTTCTATTTCCTTATTACTCAAAATTTCGGGTCAATTAGTCAGAAAAGGTCAAATTATTTATATAAAAAAGAAGCTTTTCCAACGGAAGTTAAGTTCTATTTTATTCTTAATTAAACTTACATTGCCTATCCTCTTGATTTTAAACTTCTTTTGGGCAGCTCCTTGTATTGAATAATATTGAATTTCTGTAGGATTTGTGATACAAAAGAAATCATGGAACAAAAAAAAATTAACTGCTTTCAATGTAAAAACTTTTATATTACCTGGGATAAAAATTTCCCTAATGGATGTAAAGCCTTTGGATTTAAATCCAGGCAACTACCGTCATTACTGGTCCGAGAAACTGATGGCAAAGCTTGTTTGGCTTTTTCACCAAAACAAAAGGGAAATTTCACTTGATACTCACTAAAGTGATGGCCATTGCAACTTCATCGCAATTTGGGAATTTCGGGCAATCAATACATTCTTTCCAAATCTTATGCGGCATTTCATCTTTATTAACTTCATTGAAGCCACATTTTTTAAAAAAAGCCACCTGGTATGTAAGAGCAAAAATCTGATGAATTTCTAATTCATCCGCTTCTTTTGCCAGTCTGTTTATTAATTGTTGTCCGATACCCCGGCGTTGATATTCTTCCTTAATCGCTAAAGCGCGGATCTCCGCCAAATCTTCCCAGATCACGTGTAGGGCTCCCATACCGACTAACATTCCTTGGTCTTCAATAATTGTAAATTCCCGTAAAGCCTCATACAACGTATTTCGAGAACGCGGCAGCATATAACCCTTCGTCGCAAAATCGTTAATCAACCGATGGAGATTCTCTACATCGGACATTTTAGCTTTTCGAAATGATATCATTGGAAAAACCCGCTTTCTTTTTTGAATAATTATACATTTATTTATGACTAATCCCCGAATTCACGTTATAAATATACCATTAAATTTGTTTTTATGAAAGTATTTTATCGATGGCCAATAAAATAGTCCTGATATCCTTCCGAAGAACTTAGCTTCCAGTTATTCCTTTTTTATAATAGCAGGAAAACCTGGGGCAGACTTAGAAAGTGACTTAATATGAGCACACAAAAATGGTGGTTCATCGTATAATACGGTGAAACATTTTGTTTAGAGATATTAAGCATGGGAATAAAGCATTTCGAATAATATGGAATATGGTAATAACATTTCATAATAAGATAATTGCGAGGTTGCCATGAATCGCAAAATAATTAGTAATTGGGCTAAAAAGAATTTTCTCTTCTGGTTTATTGAAAATTATCATTTGCAATCCACATGCCCGGAGCAGATTCTGCTAGGGCTTACTGAAAATGAGACTTTGCTTTCCCAAGTTCATATTGTGCTCGATGGCTCTTATTTACGGCCATTGCTGGTTATTTCCACCGATTCAACCGGCATGCCGCCCGTTTTATTAAAAACATTTGACAGTACAATCACTGATTGTTCAATAATCCTTTCACGCTTATCCCTATTGTCGGAATCGCCAATTTATTTGACGTTATATTTCCCCGATCGGGCTTCTTGCCAATCCCATCAAGCTGTTGTCGAAGAGGATCCGGTTTCTTTGGATTCGACCAGGGCTCAGCAAATACTGATCGACTTTGAACTTTCGTTATGGAGCGCAACCTTCCAACGGGAAATAGAACGGGCGGACTTATTGAATCAAATCGATAAGGCTTTGGATGAAAAAAATAAACGCCAGTTTCATCGTTTGGTGAAAAAGTTAAACAATCTTTAGAATCCGATTGTAGTTTGATAAACTCGGCACTTTTATTGTCTTTGATTGCTTTAAGTCTGGTTCATCTCATTGGAAATTATGTTTTATTATTTTAGGACATTCTGTCTCTAAAATTAACAAAACAGCCACCCATTATTTATCGTCCCCATTCTTTTATCCTCTTCCCCTTCACCCGACCCGGAATCATCAAATCTTTAGGGATCGCTAAAACAAACCCCCTCCTCATTCCTCCTACATGTTTTAATTCAAATTTGTAAACTAATGGCAATTTTTCTTCCGATTTCCTCTTCTGATCCTAAAATAAAGCGACTTTATTGAGCTTTTACTAAGAAAATTCAGGTATCCGCCTTGAAAATTAAATCGTCCATTCCTACTAACAAAAAAATCCCAAATCAAAAATGAATTTAATTATCGTGAATTCCCCCTTTTGCATTTAAAAGGGCTGGAATAAAAATTTAATTTACAACATAGGATTTAATGCAAGATAAGAGCCTATCTATATGAATCATCGGCATAGGCGGATTCAAACGGAAAAAGCGCAATAAAGCGAAAGGCTGGCAACTATAAAAAATGCATTGAAATATGACCTATTATGTAAAAAAGCGAGCTAAATAGGTAAAAAACGTTAACTTTATCTTTGTAAAGATATTAAAAAAGTTTCTTTTTTCGACACAATATACATACTTATTAGATATCTTTTGTCGATTTTGAACATTTTTTAGGAATTTGAAGTTGTTTTAATATTCGTGAAGGAATTGAAGGATACAAAGAGAATAAATATTCCAAGAAATAAAAGGAGGGGTTTTCCGTGAGTTTTATTAAATATCAAAAGGAAAGATCAAAAAAAGGTATTTCTTCAAAGACCATTGGAATCAATCGCAAAGGCCGTTTTGCCTTTTATAAGCCAGTGGTAGAGAAACACCTGCAAAATATTAATTGGGTAGAATTGTATTTTGATCCGGAGAGCAAAAAAGTAGGTATTTTACCTTTAAATGAACCGACTGCCGACTGCTTTAAAATTCAAGGCCGAACAACCAAAATGATTGTTGCCAAAAAATTTTTAAACCGTTTTCAAATTCCTGTTGAGGACCGCCGCTATGATTTTTGCGCTGAAAATGGAATGCTCATCGTTCAACTTTAAAGTTTGAAGTAAGAAATTGGATCCTCATCCATTTCTTACTTCACTATTTTTCAATCAATAAAAACTCAAAATGAACTTTTTATTCCTTCTTTTATGAGTCTTTCTCCAATCTTCCATACATCACCCGCACCCATTGTAATCACCAAATCACCAGGCTGGACATTTTGGCAAAGGTGCTCATAAATCTTATCGAAACCGCCTAAATAACGTACATCCTGATGATGCTTTTTAGCAACTGCGGCTAAGTCTTTGCTGGATATATCCCCGGGATCGATCTCGCGAGCCGGATAAATATCAGCCAAAACACAGATGTCGGCATCCCCAAAAGAACTCGCAAATTCTTGAAGCAAGAATTTGGTCCTGCTAAAAAGATGGGGTTGAAATACACACCAAATACGGCCTTTAAAGACTTGTCGAGCCGCTGCTAATGTAGTCCGGATTGCACTGGGATGATGCGCATAATCATCAACGATAAGAGCCCCTTGGTATTCCCCTTTCATCTCAAAGCGCCGTTGCACGCCTGTAAAACTGGATAATGTCTTCAAGGCGCAGTCCACATCAATCCCTAATTCTGAAGCTAAAGCTATTGCACCCGTCGCATTCAGAAGATTATGACGACCTGGTACTTTCAAAGTCAATTCACCCTGGCTTTTCCCGTGATAAAAAAGTTCGGCGGTAACTCCTATCGGGACAACCGGGCGGATATTCTTAATTTGCCAATCAAAATGTTCCTGACAACCAAAAGAAATATATTTCCCGGAATATGCTTTTCCAAGCCGGAACGCATTGGGATCATCGCCCCACGTTACTAAAACACCATCCGCCGGTAATAAGGAAACGAAGTCTGAAAAAGTTTTAATGACATCATCTAAAGTTGGAAAACAATCCGGGTGATCCCAATCAATATTGGTTATCAACTCAACAGACGGCTTTAAATTTAAAAACGAACGTTTAAACTCACAAGCTTCAACAACCATATAGGGTGTTTTTCCGGTACGGTGATTGCCTTGGAATTGATTTAACTCACCACCAATTAACACCGTCGGATCCAACCCGCCTTCAACCAGGATCAAAGCTGTCATTGCGGAAGTCGTCGTTTTTCCATGCGTACCCGCAATTGCAATCCCTTTCCCAATTTCAGCCATTAATTCACCAAGGAGCTCTGCACCTTCGATTAATGGGATCCCTAACCGTTTTGCTTCTAACACTTCAGGATTGTCTGGACCGACCGCATTTGTATAAACCACCAAATCTGCGCCATTTATATTTGAGGCATTATGGCCATAAGAAATCTGAATTCCTTTCTGTGCCATATTCCGGATCACTCTTGACTCCTGAGAATCCGAACCGGTAATTTTACAACCCCGATCAAAATACAACTTCGCCAAACCGCTCAGTCTGGCACCGCCAATCCCCACAAAATGGAGATGCTTCATAGGTAAATTGCGCTCCCCTCAAAATTTAATACCCATCAATTATAACACATTTATTTAAAAATTCATCGATAAATATCCTATAATATGACTATTTACAAATCCTGATTCAATTAGTCTTTCCATTTGTTAATTTTTTCTAGCAACTATTCCATTAATTGATCGCTCCTAAATTTTCCTTTATTTTCTAATTATTAAATGAGGCCTGACATAAGCTCACCTATTTTCTCATCGATCCAGCTCAAATAGGGGTAAATTCCTGCTTGTTTTTTATCATCTAAGTTTATACTAATCACAGACTGGCATTCTCAAAGTCGCAACCGTTCCATTGAGGCCCAAATGAATGCATAGTCTCCAAGGGGGGTGAAAGTTTGAGTCGTCGCGGCAGTATCGTTTCTGATCGAGTTAAGTACGAAATCGCCCAAGAATTGGGTTTCGCCGATCGCATTCAGGTAGATCACGGCAACTACGACTATGGTAATATCACCACCCGCGAAGCCGGTTTAATTGTGCGCGGACTAATTCAAAAAGCCGAAGAACTTTTATCCCGGCAAGGTTAGGTAACTAACCCAACAAAGAGGCTGCCTTCTCTCTTCTGTTCAAAGTTTAAACTTTTTCAGGCAGCCTCTTTCACATTTTTAACTTTCATCGCATAGATTATATTAATCTAGTTCAAAGATAAAAGATAACCGAAATAGGGTTAAAACAAATTCAGGTTGATCGCGAAATCTTTGACGTCTAGTCCAAGTTTACAATCTTATCCGCCGGTTCAATGCGCCATGGGCGCAATATAATTGGCAAAACTCCGCTGCTTAACCCGAAACTGACCCAAGTAAAGGGAAATGTAGTTTATCAATTCAAATATAATATTACCGGCGTAAAGCCGGTATATTTTTTTAATAGCTAATCTCTTTCGGACCCGGCCGTCCCGAACAAATTGAATAACTAAATTCCATACGCTATGCAAAACCGGATTTTATAGTAGGGGTTATTTTCCAGTATGATTTCCGGACAAGTCCCTTCTTTTTTGGCAAAACTGGGATTGATTTAAACAGTAATTTTGCAGGTGTTTTATTGCTTAAGAACGAACTTTAAAGACAAAACTGGGACTCAATGACTGTCATTCGTTTTCAATTTTTTTCGTCAACAGCGCTCTTCCAAATTCTATCTCCCAATCGTCCCTATTGAACTTTCCAGATAAAAAAGATCCAGCCTCCCATACATAGATTATTCAATACCACTCTTGGAGGTTATTATGGGGAAATTTTCGATACTGGTTTTAGGCCTTGGTTTGACATTATTCGCTGTGACTTATCCGGTACTCGCTCAAACCCCTCTATCTTCAACCGATCGTAAACTTAATGAACTTTCCAACCGTGTGGCATCATTAGACTCTACCTGGGGCCGTTTTCAAATCGGCGGTGGATTTGAATTGGATACAACTTCAAACATCAATCCACCCGTCGGCGCCATAACACCGCCAAATTTTAATCAACAGCTAAGCATCGCTTTGGATGCCAATGTCGATCCCAATTTGCAATTATCGCTCAGAATTTCGCAATTGGGCGACTGGGGCTCAAAATACCAAGATGCCAATTCCAATGCTTCCCCCGTGGCTCTCCCTTCTCAAGTCGATCAGGCATTTTTAAAGCTATCCAATCCGAGCAGTATCGACTATTTGGGCCGCTTTCAATTTTCATTGGGTCCAATCGGAATGATGGCCGACTTTTTTGCCAATCCGGTGGAAGGAGTGGCCATTCAAAAAGATTTTCAAAAGTTTCATGTTATTGGGGTCTATTCCCGTGTCAATACGCAATATCAAAGCGGTACAACCCAAATCGCCAATACCGAAGATTATGTAGCAGCCCGAATCGGCTGGACAGGGCAAGATTCCATTACCGGCATCAATATTATTCCCGGCGTAAGCGGCGAAACCGACTTTAGTATCGATTATGCAAAAACCCAATCTCGCAGCAAATTTGCCACGGAACTTGGTTGGTATTCCTTCGCATCAGCCAAGTTTCCCGACTATAAGGTGGCTTATACACCCGGTATCTTGCTCAGTTACGCTAACCAAGTCAACCGGAGAAGTTATCTGCAAATCAAAGCCGGATATTTGGGGCCCCAGTTTTTGCCGCTTTATTCCTCTTTAGCCCACTCCTCCGGCGAATTAAGGGAATGGTTTATCCCTAATTCTCAGGGAGTCGAATTCTATTTGTTAAACGGTCTGAGTAAAGGATATTCATTAGAAAACCGTTGCATTATGCTGACTCCGGTCACCAACTACAATCAGCCCGATTTTAATTATCGCTGGCGTTGTGCCCTCATTAAACATTTTTCCCCCGTCAATCAGCTCCAAGCCGGATTTGATCTAAAGTCTTACCCGGATAATATTTATCGCCAATTGTTTGTCAATTGGATTCTGCAATTTTAGAGGTAAAGTTTAAGTTCAGTTTTTCGTACCGACCAATACAAGTATAATTCCCACACAGATCAGGATCATTTTCGGCCAGGAAACCTTTACGGTAATGGCCACAACGCCCAGTACACTCACGAGCAGAAAAACCAAAGGACCAATTAACCCCAAAAAGGCATTCATCCGAAGCGCGTTCTCTACGCGCCCACCTTTTAAAAACAAAAAAGCCACAATAATTTCTAGTAAGCCGGAAATTACCCGAACCGCGGCCATACTATTGAGTGTTACTTGATCCATGGTAAAGCTCCTTCCCATTCTTTAGCCCAATTTTTTAACTTTATCCTCGATTAAGATAGACTTTTATTTCTTACCAAGTCCTAACAAATTTAAAATAATAGCAGTAACCCCGGCTGCTGCCAACGGCCCTACTGGAATGCCCTTCAATAATGAAACTCCGATGATAGTTCCTACAACCAGTCCAACCACAATTTCCGGACGCACTTGCAACAATACCATACCTTGCCCGCATAAATAGGCCGCCGCCACACCGCCGATAACAGCGGCTATGCCAGGAATACTCTGAAAAGTTTTCCAAATATCCGTAACCTTGACTTTATCCAGAGCAAAAGGGGTAAGCACCGCCACCAGCAAAAACAGCAATCCAATGTCCACGGCCCGTCTTTCTAACAACAGCAAAATAGTTTTTACCTTAATAAATTTAAGAACCAAGAGACTGCCGGCGCTGGCTGCCACCAAGTTATTATTAAAGGCTAGGCCAAGCGCAAGAATAATAATTAATAACAAATTGTCTTGGAACATCGGCTTCACTCCCAATTCATTTTTATTCCGCCTTTTCTTCAAACATGTCTGCGCGGCAACAAAATATGGTCCGAAATCATATGATATCTCACACCAAGTTGCACTCAAAAAGGTATTTATAAATAAAATGCAACTTGGTATAAAAGACAAAATTGCTTCTGTCCGTATCGATTGAAATGCAAATTTGTATCAGGAGTGATGAATAATGAACGATTTATGGGAAGACATTTTGAAAGCGCCCTTGCCGGGACGCGTGAATAAGCCCCGCACTCAGGGCATTACCATGATCATCGATAAAGGCTTATCTGTTTATGAAATCAGGAATTTTCTGGAGATGAATGCCCCTTTTATCGATTTTATCAAGCTATCCTTCGGCACCACAGTTCTCTATAAATCAGAAACCCTGCGTGATAAAATTCAAACAGCTCTGGAGTACGGAATACCCATTTATCCTGGGGGTACTTTGTTTGAAATCGCGTTATGGCAAAGCCAGTCGCTGCCCTATTTTCGCAAATTGGCTGAACTTGGCTTCCAGTGGGTTGAGATTTCCGATGGAACGCTGGATATTTCAAAAAAGCAAAGGGCCGCGGCAATTCATAGCGCATTAACATGCGGTCTTCAAGTCATTACGGAAGTTGGTAAAAAAGACGCCTCACAGCAGCAAGACGAAAATATATCCATCGAAACGGCGCTTGAGGATTTATCGGCCGGTGCATGCTGGGTCATTATTGAGGCCCGGGAATCCGGTCAGGGTATCGGCATCTATGACGGAAAAGGAACGATCATCGATGAAAAGCTGACCCAGTTAAGTTCAGCTCTGCCTATCGAGAAAACCATCTGGGAAGCACCTTTAAAAAATCAACAAGCCCGTCTCATCAACGATTTTGGCCCCAATGTCAATCTAGGCAATATCCCACCCTCGGAAGCCCTAGCCTTAGAAGCCCTTCGACTGGGCTATCGAAGTGATACCTGGAAAAAATAATGGTTCTTGATTATTACTTCAAAAAGCATCACCAAAATAAGTTGGCTGATCAATTTTCATTTCTCCAAAACCGCTTGACTTTTGCCGGTTGTTTCTTCTTTACCGGCCCTCTCTCTGCATCCACGATTTGTAGAGAGAGATTCTTTAAAAATAAACTTTTCCACAATGGCTGGATTTATAAAATCGAAGCTTTTTTTAGAGTTGAAACTCTTCATTTTTACTGCATAAATGATATATAATAAAGATGCTAC
Organism: Bacillota bacterium; assembly: GCA_003501335.1. Lineage (GTDB taxonomy): Bacteria > Bacillota > UBA4882 > UBA8346 > UBA8346 > UBA8346. The sequence continues at coordinate 1,689 of DNPQ01000258.1, read as the reverse complement.
TTTGTTGAATTAATGACATCTTTTTACTTTAATCATATTTCCGTACTGAATCGAAAGGAGTCCCTCTTGAAAAAAACTTTCTGGCTCGTTCTTGCATCTTTGATGATAATATTCTCCGGCTTTCATTCAGTAAAAGCAGGCATCGACATCTTTGCGCCTAAGATTGAGTCTGTTTCGCCTGCGATAGCATTTAATGATGGTCCCATCCATTTAACCATCACCGGAAGCCGGTTCAACCAATCCGCCATGGTTAAATTAACCCGAGACGGTTTCCCCGATATTATGGCGACCGATCTACAAATTACGAATAATACCATCGACTGTACTTGCGATTTAAGTGACCAATCGGACGGAACTTGGAACGTCAGCGTTACCAATGGCTCGATCTTCGGAAAAAAGCCCAAATCCGACATACTCTTTTCTGCTCTTACCATTGAATATCCGGCTCCTATCATTACTTCCATCTTTCCCAAAGATATTTATTTCAAAAAAGCTTCATTAATTGAAGCTAGAATCTGGGGCGCCCATTTTAGAGAAGGCATTAAGGTCGATATGGTCGGGCCGGACGGACAAACCATTAACGGGGTTCACATCAAAATTATGGAAGATACTCAAATTAACTGTAATTTTAATGTAACCCGGCAACCCATCGGATTCTACAAAATTATCGTGACCAATGATGACGGGAAATCGGCTGTTTTAAAAAATTCCTTCCAAATCAAGGAATTCAGTCCGGAACTGCCGGTTATTAAACCAAACGTCAGGCATAAGGTCAATTCCGTTGAGCCCCAAGCGCCTTCGCCGGCCAATCCGACTCCGGAGCCCTCACCCATCCCGGATACTAAGCAAACGCCCCGAATAACGAATAACTCCCCGGATGCTGAAAAAATATCCGTCAGTCCCACGGCTGATTTAAATCTTAAGTTCAAACCGCTTTTTTTTGATGTCAACCAATTCAATATCCGTGATGCCGATCTGCCGAGTTTAGAAAATGATTTGACCTTATTAAAAGGCAATCCCAATTTCATCATTGCTATCTGTGGTTATGCCGATGAACAGAGAACCCCGCTCAATAATCTGAAATTATCCCAAAAGCGGGCCGAAACGATTCGGGATTTTCTAATAGCCAATGATATCACTGGGAAAATCATTATCTTTTCATTCGGAAAAGATAATGCCGGCGGCGCCGGGCTTGCCGAAGCGCAAAAACAAAATAACCGCCGGGTGGACGTCTCCCTATGGGAAAACCAGCCTACCAAAGAACAAGTCGCTCTCGTCAAATCCCATTAGATAATTTGCTAAAACCATCCCATGCTATAAATCATCCCTTATCAATAAACATCAATCACCGTTTCACAGGTAGATTCAATTTCCAACTAAAAAAGCTGTTTCGGAATTTCCGAAACAGCTTTTTTAATAAAGGGGAATTTATTTGGTATAAAATGCATCTACATTTGCCTTTGTTACTGCATTGGTCCCGGTATCCACAATACCCGGCAGCGGATTAATTCCTTTGGACTTCCAGCCTGCAACCGGTTTCACCAGGTTATGCGTGGTGTTGTACAAAAACATTTGAGACCAATAGCCCATGTTCCAGGTTCCTTGGGCGATGGAAGCGCTGACAACGCCGCCTTTAATCAGATCTAAAGTTCCCTTATCGGTATCGAAACTGACCATCTTGACTTTGCC
>DNPQ01000387.1 GCA_003501335.1 Bacillota bacterium | reverse complement strand
ATTGATTCAAGATCTTAATTTATGACATTATGGACAAATTCCCAATATGTTATACGCTTGCAAAATGGGCTGGGAATACATCCGGTTAATATCATACAGTTGACTGATGAAACTATCAACTGAATTCTGTTGAGAAAGTTCTTATATTTATAGCATATAAATTTAAACGAGTTAAATGGTAAATAGTTTCTTTCATTGGCTCACAAGAAGCAGATATCTTGACATGAATAGTTTATTAACATATAATTTCAATTGCAAAAATGATCATGAAATATCGAGGTGTATCCTTTGAAAAAACATATAGTTATCATTTTATTGATATTCTTAATAATTACCTATCCCGTTAAAGCTGATAAAACCGATAATATTGTGGATACTAAGGAATATTTTCCGATCGATACTCCTCATAGTTATTTAGAAATTCAAGGAAATAATAAATGGCGCACTACTTTTTCCGGTTCAAAGTTAATGGATAATCGACAAGTATATGTGACATCAACTTTTATTTCATCCAAAGAGAGCGAGGAAAAATTAGCGGATAAATCACTTTATACTATTAATGATGCCGGAGATATTCTAAAAGTTGGGGTTAGTTATAACCAGTGGCTTAATAGGTGGTATCCCCAGCCGGAAGTATATTTAATAGGGAAGATGAGAATAGGAAAAGATTATACTGTTGAAAAAGGAATAATTGACGACGATCCGATGGTGACTTATTTGACATTGAAGCGCCGTTTGAATATAAAACTTCAAAACCTCACTGTAGAGGGTATATTAGTGGAAAAGACGGTAGACATTGAGAAGTTTACTAGTACTGGGGTAGAATTGTATCCTTATTTTGAATGGCGGTATTTCGCAAAAGGGATTGGATTCGTCAAATATTCAGGAAACGGCTATCAATGCCAATGCGGCATTCAAGTACCTTACGACGGTAAGATAACTTTAACTGAGATTGAAAATAACTAATTTTTAAGAACCTGTTTTATCATGGATATAAATATTGATTCGTCGGCGTCGTAATTTTATATGCTTTTGTAGCGGTAAAATAGGGAAAAGCTTTTTCCGGCGTAACCACCAAATAAGTAAGCGGATCAATAGTTTTTAATTTATCATTGAACGGTAATAATTGAATAGTTCCTTCAACTCCTATCCAATCTCCTTCATGGTAGGACGTATTCCTTGGTAATTTAACCAAAATCCCCACTGGAACCCCATCGGCAGCACAACAAGTAATCACAAAGCGGTAAAGCACTGTTTCACCGGGTTTAAGTTGCGAAAATGTTTGAATCATTCCCCGCAGAAATACTTTGGAATGAGTTAGTTTATCGATAAGGGCTTGACGCTTGTAAAATAAAGCATTTCCAATATCCACCTGAGTGTACTCAATGTAGCCGGCAGAGATTTTTTGCCGGTCAACATTTACAGTTTGAGGGATCGAAGTGTATGGGAAATTCTTTGTAGAATTTGATGTATTGCGCGCGCGCGTAGTAACATATAGAACGGTTGGCGGTTGATAAATCAAAACTTCCGGTGGAATGGTGAATAATAACAATAAAGGCAGTATTAACAAAGTATCAGAAAGCTGAAATGTTGCTGTCTTTTTTTCATGCTTACAGTAATGACACCCATCAGAACTTCGGGTTTTTTTGCCGAATTTCCGGAAACTATAGAAAAACATTATTAAAAATATGATCAATGCAAAAGTGCTAAGGAAGGAAAACCGGGGATTGATCAACATTTTAATAGCGCCGGTCCGAAGCAGCAGGAATAGTAAAAAGGCATAACAAAACAGAATGAACGTATTGAATATGGCGTGAAGATTTTTCAAGAGATTCTCCTTAAAGAAGGAATATTATAAAGGTCAATTGATTAAAACTTTTTGTATAGTTTAGACAGAGTAAAAATGTTTATTCCAAGATCTTTTTACCCCGGCTAAACCTTTTATATTAATGGGCGATGGGCTGATCGAACAAGGGTATCTTACCTCTCAATGGATCCGGATTGCCATATTGGCAGTTATAGCAACTATCTTCATAAATTTATTTAATGAATATTGTTATAAAAGGAAAAAAGAGTTATAATAAACGCAACTAAGTTGCGTTTGCAAATGTTGCTCTTTTACCTTACAACTTTTAGGGGAACTCTAGACTTATGTTTTACTAATTTGGCTAAGCTAGATTCCATTAATATAGCGAAAGAAGGAGGCGTGATTTGATAGTAATTTTTTTATTGATTGGACTTTTGATTTTGTTTTCAATTGTTCGTTTGCTATATGGACTTAAGAAAGAAAAAGCAGGCCATTGTTGTGTTGATTGCCAAAATCATAAAGGCACCCATGAAGAACATATTTGCAAGTGTAATAAAAATAAATGAGATAAAAGAGCAAATGCAATTTAGAAATCGCAAAACAAAAGAAGGAGTCGTTATTATGATGCGGTCTACCGGAATTGTAAGAAAGGTTGATGAATTAGGCAGAGTTGTTATTCCAATTGAATTGCGTCGTAGTTTGAAAATTGACGAAAAAGATCCTCTCGAAATTTATGCCGATGGTGAAAAAATCTTCCTTGCTCAGTATAAACCAGCTTGTATTTTTTGTGGAAGTACTACTGACGTTGTTCATTTTAAAGGAAAAAATATTTGCAAGTCTTGTTTAAAATCAGCCAAAGAATTTGCTAGTAATTCGACTGCAAGCTAAACACTTAGGCCTTTGTCATATATTTTTCGCAATGGATATGGGGTTTTACTGATGTAATTAAATTGGTGAGAATACTTTCAATTTTAACATGTTGCGTTTATTAGATGAGGCGGCGATAATAATGGATGAAAAGATTGCGCAGATAATTAGAGGGGCTGGATTAAGATATACTCCAGGAAGAGCAGCGCTACTTGATGTATTGATGGATGCTTTATCTCCATTAACTCAAGAGGAAATATCTTTACGATTAAGGGATATTGGATTAAATCGGGTTACGATATACCGGGCCCTGGAATCTTTTTTAGAGGCGGGTCTGGTGCATCGGATTGATAATGGTGATCGGCTTTGGAAGTTTGCTTATTGCGGCTGTGGTTCGCGCAAACATTGCCATCCTCATTTTGTATGTCGTTCTTGTGGTAAAGTTGAATGTTTAGTCAATATAGCTCTACCAAAAATTCCAAATATGAGACCTGGGTATTGCGTCGAAGAGCGGGAATTTTATTTACGAGGCCTTTGTGATAATTGTTCGCCGAAATAAGCTTTCATAAGGAGGATGTTTGCCTTCGGATATGCATCATCGCCATCACATCAATAAGGTGTTTGGACATCTTTTGTTTTTCTTTATTTTTACAATTGCATTTTTCGGAGCGTTTTTCCTGGGTATGGTCGTGGTCACAGCAACTACACCCATCAGAATGTTTCTTTTTAAAGATTAGTTCATAGAAAAATCGTCCAACTAAAAATAGCACCAGTATACCTAGCAAGATAACTATTGTTATCAACTCAATATACCTCCGTCCTATTTATTTTTTTACTTCTTAGAATAGAATTTTTCGCGCAATTATAACACTGATTAGTTTTAAAAAGCAATAATAATTTTGGAAAATAAAGCAACGTTATAACTTACTTTAGCTGGATTAGTTCCTTTTTTAATTATTGACAGATACTCGTTTTCATGGTAACATTTAAATGCAAAAAATTCTTGTTAATGAACTTGTTTTGTCATTAATTTTAGGGAGGCCATTATGTATCGGGAAAAAATTTTTGTTTGCACGGTATTGCCCAAGATTGATTTTTGTTTAAATATCCGTTTTGCTACGAAGAGGGATGTTTTTTTATATTGTGGAGGTTTTCATCAACGTAAACGAAAGGGGATGAGTTTGGACAAACATATTCGGCGGTGACGGATATAAAATAAATCAATGAGAGGTGTCATGAAGTTGATCCAAAAAAAAATATCGGTATTAAAGCTTTCTACTTTTTCCTTGTTGCTATTTTTGGCTGGGGTCCCGGTAGCTTTTGCCATGCATATTGAAGATGGAATTTTGGAACCTAAATGGTGGATATCATGGTTTGTCGTAGCGGCAATATTTATCTACCCCGGACTCCGGGAGATCAAACGGCGGATACAAGAGAATCTGTCATATAAACCGTTTTTGGCCATGGTGGGAGTCGCCGTGTTTGTCATCTCGGCCATGCATTTACCGGTGCCTGTGACCGGTTCCTGTTCCCATCCGTGCGGAACTCCCCTGGCGGCGATCATTGTCGGCCCCTTTGCCACGGTGGTAATATCCGTAATTGCCTTGTTTTTTCAAGCAGTGTTTTTCGCCCACGGCGGCATCACCACCATTGGGGCTAATACATTTTCAATGGGGATCTGCGGTACTTTTTTCGGGTATTTTATTTGGAAACTCTTACGAGGCTTAAAAGGCCCGATCTGGTTAGCAGCAGGTGCGGCTGGTCTCTTGGGAGATTTGATGACTTACCTGGCTTCGGCTTTTCAGTTGGCTTTGAATGTTCAAGGTGGGCATTTATCTTTCTTTCAGCAGTGGATGGTTTTCTTTTTGGGATACGGGCCAACCCAGTTACCCCTCGCTATCCTAGAGGCAATTTTTACGGCTGCGGTGTTGCAAGTGATGATAAGCAGAAGGCCCGACTTGATACCGGGTTTTAGCCAATCAGTCAAGCTGGGTTCGCCGATTGCGAAAAATATATAGGAGGTGGCAAATAATGAGTACAGAAATAAGTGCAGAAAGAGTTCAATGGTTTGATCCATTTACCCGTACGATGTTGATTGTTGGTTTGGCAATTTTGATATGCATTTTCGGCTCGGCTTATTATATGGATATCCATAAGATGGCGGCTGGCGGGACAGACGATAGGGTGAACGATCTGGCCGCTACGAGTGTCCATGTTCAACATCATCCTTTTGTGGAGTTGCCGGGAGATGCGGAGGTAAGCGCTTTTTCAGTCGCCAACTTTTTTGCCGGCCTAATTGTCGGGCATAACTGGCGGAAACTTTTCGAAACCAAAAAGCCGGAAGAAACTTAAGGATGATCTTCAGTGAAGATTGTAACAGACAGTAGATATAAAACTTTATACCATCTCGATGGCAGAGTCAAAACCATTACTTTAATCGTAGCAATCATTATTGTAGTAGTACTCGGGCATTGGCACTTGGCGGCGGGCTTATGGCTTGCCGCCACGGTGCTAATACTTATGCTGGGCTTTTCATCTTTGGCTTTAGCGCGGAGACTGATTATCCCTTTCAGCATTGCCTGGCTGGTAATGCTGAATCTGATATTCACCTTTGGTAACATTGTTGTTGCTCATGTTACTATCGGGCCTTGGATTCTACCAATTTACCAGGAGGGAATAGCTCGTGGCTTTTTAGTCATGGTACGGATACTGGCCGCGGTATCTTTTACTGTATTACTTTATATAACCACTCCGATGCCGGAAATTCTAGCCACCTTTCGTATTCTAAAAGTGCCGCAGCTCATGGTGGACCTTGCGGATATGATCTATCGTTATATTATAATTACTGATCAAACTGCCCATACAATGCGTCAAGCCCAGTTAAGCAGAGGGGGTGCTAGTCTTCCCCGATACCGGCAAGTACGGGATCTTGGAATAATAGCCGGTAGTATGATGGTCAAATCTCTTGATCGGAGCACTAGAATCTATAAGGCCATGGTATCTCGGGGATTCGATGAGAACACCAAGCCGCCGGCGTATTTTGAGGCCGGTATACCAAAAATCGATATGCTTGTAGGAATCCTTTTCACTTGCTTCATGTTTATTATTATAGCCGTGGATCTGATTTTACGATAAACTATTGGGGGCATTAAGGTATGGAGCTGATTAAAATAGCCGGTGTTAATTACACGTATTCGGACGGTACAGAAGCATTACAGGATATTAATATTGTAATTCAATCAGGCGAAAAAGTGGCTGTCCTGGGAGCCAACGGCTCCGGAAAATCCACTTTGTTTCAGCTTTTTAACGGGCTATTGGAGCCTACCGCCGGGGATGTGTATATTAAAGGATTACACGCCGAAAAGAAAAACTATAAGGCAATCCGGCAAATCGTAGGCATGGTTTTCCAGGACCCTGACGATCAGATCTTTTCCCCCACTGTTAAACAGGAAATCATGTATGGATTGCTCAATATGGGTCAGCCCAGACAAAAAATCTCTGGAATTGTAAACTGGGCACTGCAGGTGGTGGGCTTGGAAGGATATGAAGATAAGAATCCTTATTATCTCAGTGGTGGTGAAAAAAAAAGAGTGGCGCTAGCAAGTATTATAGCAATGAAGCCTGATATACTTGTACTGGATGAACCTACCGCAGCTTTGGACCCAAGAGGTGTCGATCAACTCGTGGACTTGTTAAATAAAATCAATAAAGAATTAAATATTACTCTCATTTTTGCTACGCATGATGTAGATGTAGTGCCGTTACTGGCGGATTATGTTTATGTCCTGAATAAAGGGAAGATTAAATTATCAGGGTTGACTGCTGAAGTTTTCTCCCACAAGCAAGCGATCTGGGACAATAATTTGAGGTTGCCCAGGGTCGCTCATTTAGTGGAACTTTTAGTAAGAGATGGATTTTTGAGTACAACTGAACTCCCATTGACCGTAGGAGAAGCCAAAAGAATATTGCAGAGTAAATTAAAGTCATAATGAAAAGGGCATTTAAAGTTATGACAAGCATACATCTCAAAGTTCAACCCCGAGTTTAAGCTTTCTTGCACAAGAATGCTTTTTCATAAAAAAATCATATCAATTTTTTGGAATAGAATTTTTCGCATAATCACAATGCTGATTAATCTAAAAAAGCAATAAGATCTTGGGTAATAAAATAATGACAACATTTGTAACTATTTGACAGTTAATCATATTTATGATAATATTCAAATGCAAAAAATTCTCGTTTATAAATTTGCTTTGTCAGTAATTTAGGGAGGCTATTATGTATCAGGACAAAATTTTGGTTTGTAAAGAATGCGGCAAAAAGTTTACTTTTACTGCCAGCGAACAGGAGTTTTATGCCAGTAAAGGTTTTACGAACGAACCAGGCCGTTGCCCGGATTGCCGGGCAGCCCGGAAAAAAAGCGATGCCCGATTTAACGGGCCACAGCGGGAGCGGCAGCTATATCCGGCAATCTGTGCGAATTGCGGCGCGGAAACCATGGTGCCTTTTAAACCCACTGGCGATCGGCCGGTTTATTGTAAAGATTGTTTCCGAGCAATGAGAACCAGATAATTAAACCTCGATCCGGCAAGTATATCGCAATTTCTCTACTGTGACGCATAAAAATTGGCCGGATCGGTGTTTTTTAACCACCTTTGTTGGTTACCGAATACCGACAAGTTCTCAATTTAAGTGATTTTAAAAGTTACTTGCCGGATTCATGTTAAAATAATCCGTCAAGGTGATCTCTCTACGCCTAAAAAAGTCAAATTTTCTTTGGCATTGTGAAAATAGAGGAATGAATATTGATGAAAATAATGAAGCAGGACGACCAGAAAGTTAAAGAGGCTTTGGAACGTTTAAATGAATTATTGCCGTTAAAAGAACGGCAAAAGCGCCTTAATCAACAGTCCAGAGATATTTATAGAGCAATATTGCGATCGTTTGTGGAATGAGGACGTATTTTAAATAAAAAGGAAATATCCGATATGCTTGGCGGAATCGACGCTACTCAAGTGTTGACTCGCCTGAGCGATGATGATTTAGTTGTGTTGGATGAAGCCACCCATGAACCTATCGGTGCCTATCCTATGACCATGGAGGAAACCGATCATTTATTGAAGGTCAACGGATACCAAATTCATGCCATGTGCGCCCTTGATGCCCTGGGAGTAAGTCCGATGTTTGGCTATAATGTTGAAATAAACTCCTGTTGTGATGTTAGCGGGGAAGCTATTGAACTTAAACAAAACAGGCTGGAGATAGTTGAAGTCAAACCAATAACTTTACCCGGAATATTTCAGGGAAAAATCCGCTAGAGATCACCATAATTAAAGGTCTTGGCGCAGGTGCGTTTTCACTTATTTTAGCCTTAATACTTAGAAACAGCCTGCCCAATCCGTTGATTATTGCCAAAGCAATGTTATTAGGCAGTATAAGTTATGGCGCAAGTATCATGTTATTTATTATTGCCATGTGTAATTTAGGCGTTGCTCGAACCAGCGCTTTTTTTGCATCCGCTCCGTTTATTGGCACAGTCTTATCGCTTTTATTGTTTCATGAGATACCAAATATCCTTTTAATCGTTGCCTGTCTGATTATGATTTCAGGTGTTATTTTACTTATCAAAGAAAACCATGCCCATCAACATATTCACTTGAAAATAGAACATGAACATAGCCATCGTCATGACGACGGCCATCATCTTCATTCACACGATGGTAAAGATATTCATTCCGATCAAGTCCATTCTTATCAACATGTCCACAATATTTAGAGCATGCTCATAGCTATACTCCGGTTATTCACCATCGCCATGAACATTAGAAAGAAAAAAAGAAAAATTTACAATAAAGTTGTGGCCTTTAAAAACTTGACGATAAATTTTGAAAATGATAGAATTTAAATGCAAAAATTTTTATATTGAGGGAATACTATGGACGAAAAATACATTAAATTTAAAGAGCAAGGCTATAAGTTAACCAAACAACGTTGCGAAATTTTAGATGTTCTTGAAGGAAGCCCACCCTTGGAAGCGGAGGAGGTCTTTCAAATCGTCAGTAAACATTGCCCTGTGAATCTAAGTACGGTCTACCGTAATCTGGGAATACTGCTCAAAATGGGATTAATTCGCAAAGTAAACAGTACCGGGCAGGCGGACCAGTATGAATTGGTTAAGCATAACTGTAAGCATGAGTTGAAATGTTTGAAATGCGGTTCCAAAGTGATCTTCTCGGAATGTATCTTTGACCAAATGGTGAAAGAGATTGAAGCTAAAACCCATTATCAGGTAAAACAGCATAATTTAGAGATTTATGGAACATGTCCGAAATGTAGTAAAAATCCGCAATAGGCAATTTAGGCATAGGGAAAATGAAAATACCGTGAAGATTTAACCTAAATAACTCTCGGATTTGATCGCCCGCATAATGACGAGTAAAATGGTAACTATGAATCCGAGGTGATTTTAATGGCTATAAAGCAAGGGATCAATAATCTGATTGATCAAGGTGATGTCCAACCTGCTCAGGAAAGTTTCGCCTACTGTCAAACCTGTAAAAAAATACTTGGAAACTCCGAAAATCTTAATGAGGTAAAACAGACAGCAGAGGAACATAAGCTTCAGTCCGGGTTTGCGGATCACCAAACCGGATTTACTTTAGAGTCCTATATTTTAAATGACTAAAAAGAGTAATGAGTCTCTAAATGAATGACACTATGAGTTCAAACTGGACTTTTCAAGTTGTTATTATCGGGCCAGTACGAAAAGGATATTTACTTTCAAATTTGAATGAGGTCCGGGGGACCAGGGAGAGCCGGTTTTGACAATCATGATGCCAAAGGGCTGGAGGGGAGCAATCCTTCCGGCTTTTTTATTTTAAGTACAATATAGATACAGTTCAAGGATGATCTTAATTAAGATGAAAGAGAAATAAACCAGAGAAGCCTATACACCTACTTGTCCATTTTCAACGAATTGGGTCCTACCATGTCCTCCATACAAAGTAGAATTAAGTAATGTAAAAAATAAATCGGATTGGATATAAAACTATTTTTATTGTTGAGGCGTTGAACGGATAGAGTAAAATTATTTTTTTAATGATACTAAGTCTCCTTTACAAATTTTTTCAGAGGTGGTATATTTTTAGACAAGGATATCGATACTAAGTATCAATAGTATTCGAGAATCCAAATTTAAAGGAGGCTTTTTGGATGAATTTATTTAAAAGGGTATTGAAATGGTCCGCTGTCTTGACCGTAATCCTGATTTTTACAGCCTATCCCCTCTTTGCGAGTGGAGCGGAACCGAACAAAGTCGTGAAAGTAGTCGCTGCCGAGAATTTTTACGGGGATATCGTCAAACAAGTAGGGGGAAAGCTGGTTAATGTGACCAGCATTTTGTCCAATCCCAATGTAGACCCCCACGAATACGAATCCAGCGTTAACGACGCTAAAGCGATCGCTGCTGCTAGTCTTGTTATTGAGAATGGCGGTGGTTATGATGACTGGATGGATAAATTACTGGCCGCTTCCCCAAACAATAAACGAATTCTACTTAAAGGTTTTGATATCGCTACTAGTAAGCTGCCCGATAATGAGCACATATGGTATAATGTGAACAACGTTCAATTAATCGCTAAGACGGTTACTAATCAATTAACCAAACTTGATCCCGCTGACGCTGGGATATTTGCAAGTAATTTTCAGACTTTTGTCAAAGGACTGGACCAAATTCGCCAAAGAATCACAGTACTGAAGGGAAAATGTCAAGGCACTCCGGTAGGTTTAACCGAGACTATTTTTTTATACCAGACCGGTCCATTGGGTCTTAAGGTTTTAACTCCGTTTGAATTTCAAAAGGCGATTGCCGAGGGCAATGATCCCCCTGCCGATACCATTGTAAAGGCAGAACAACAAATCAAGAGCAAAGCGGTTAAGGCTCTGATTTATAACGAACAGACGGTCTCCAAAATTACGACCAAGCTGCAAAATGATGCCAAGGCGGCCGGGATACCCATTGTTCCGGTTACTGAGACTATGCCGGCAAACAAGAGTTATCAGTCATGGATGCTAGATCAGCTGGGTGCATTGGAGAAAGCGCTGGAAAGGTAAAAAAACGTGAATAGTGAATCGAATGAACCGTCGGTTGTAGCCCTTGAGCATGTCCAAGTACGGCTCGGCGGGAGAATCATCCAGGAAGATATGAATTTTTCGGTGCAGGATGGCGAATTTATCGCCATCCTTGGGCCTAACGGGGCGGGGAAGAGTACCCTGCTTAAATTATTGCTGGGACTGGTGAAGCCGCATGCAGGTTCAGTCCGGGTTCTTGGCCGGGCGCCCAGCAAAGGGAATAAGGATATTGGTTATGCGCCCCAGTTCCGAATGGTCGAAGCGGATTTTGCTTTGCGGGCCAGAGATATTGTAAGGTTCGGACTGGACGGCAATAAGTGGGGCCCGGGTTGGCCTAATCGTAAACGGGATGAGCTGATCGAACAGGTCTTACAAGAAGTCAATGCTCTGTCCTTTGCAGATGCTCCGGTTGGACAATTATCAGGCGGGGAACAACAACGGTTGCTTATTGCCCAGGCTTTACTCACGGGTCCCCGGCTCTTGCTACTGGATGAACCCCTGGCCAATCTGGATATCGCCCATGGACAAGAGATTGTCGCTTTGGTCAAGACAGTATGCCGCTCACGGAATGTAGCGGTCATGTTAGTTACTCATGATGTGAATCCGTTGCTTCCGGCGGTGGACCGGGTGCTTTACATGGCAAACGGACAGTGCGCTATCGGTACTCCCCAGGAAGTCATTACCAGTCAGATACTGAGTAACTTATACGGCTCACAGGTTGAGGTGGTAAAAGCTTTGGGAAGCATGTTCGTGGTTGGCGTTCAAATCTAGAATCATTTGGAAAAGTTGCTTGTTTTTTCAGAACAAGAGAGGGACTATCGATGCTTGACGCTTTACATTATCCTTTTATTCAAAATGCCTTACTTACAGGAACATTTGTGGCTATCATTGCTGCGATTACCGGTTACTTTCTGATTTCACGCGGCCTGACTTTTGCGGGGCATGCATTACCCAATATTGGCTTCGCCGGGGCTGCGGGGGCTGTCTTAATTGGTGTAAACGTGGTTTACGGTTTATTCGTTTTTACGATAGCGGCCGCCATCGGTATGGGGCTGCTTGGCAAGGAAGTCCGGGATCGCGATATTTCCATTGGTGTGCTGATGACCTTTGCATTGGGTATCGGATTAATGTTTTTAGCGCTTTATTCCGGATATGCCCAGCGGGTTTATAGTATTTTGTTTGGCACGATTCTCGGCATCAGCCGGAATGATGTCAAACTCACAGCTATCAGTGCGCTGATCACGGTAGGGATATTTTTGTTTATTTATCGTCCTTTACTTTTTAGCACTTTTGATCCTTTGGTAGCCGAGGCCCGTGGGGTTCCGGTGCGATTTCTTTCGATATTTTTTTTGGTGCTGGTTGCAGTTACTGTCTCACTTTCAATCCAGGTCATGGGGGCGCTATTAGTCTTTACACTGCTGGTTGGTCCGGCGGCAACGGCAACCCGTCTGGTCCAGCGGCCTTTATGGGCGATTTTTATCGCGATAGTCCTCGGTATTGCTTATATTTGGATTAGCATCTTGCTGGCGGCGCTGAATGGCAACATTCCAGTGAGTTTTTTTATTGCGACGCTGGCTTTTATCATCTATTTGCCGGTCCGTTTTTTGACGCCTGTTCATCGTAGAAGATCCATTTCTCACTCATGATGGATGCATCAGAGAATCTGAAGATATTTGTGATAATTCATTAAAGAGGGGTCATCATGTTTGATTTGCTGCGTTCCGATATTTTTCAAAATGCTTTTGTAGGTGGTACGATCGTCGCTATTGTGGCGGCGTTGGTTGGTTATTTTCTAGTACTTCGATCACAAGCTTTTGCCTGTGAAGCGCTTACCGACATATCTTTTGCCGGAGCAACCGGTGCGATACTGCTTGGGATGAGTTCAATCTTTGGTATGATTGCTTTCGCTTTTTTTTCCGCTCTGGGTCTGGGCGCTTTGGGAGAACGCGCCCGCGGCCGTGATGTAGAAATCGGGATGATACTTTCGTTTGCGTTAGGCCTTGGAGTGCTGTTCTTGAGTATGTTCGCGCATCATAGCGCCGGTCACGCCAATGTGGGAGTCAATATTCTTTTCGGGTCCATTGTGAGTGTCAATCGAAATGATATCTATCTTGTCCTGGGATGCGGCGTCATAGTATTGATGGTTCTGGCGTTAATATTCAGGCCATTGTTATTTGTTTCGGTTGATCCGATAGTGGCAGAGGCCCGGGGCGTACCTGTGCGCTTTTTATCTTTCGTTTTTTTGCTGATGCTGGCAATAACAACAGCCGCCTGTGTGTTGGTAGTAGGGGTTTTACTTGTGGCAGCCCTGCTCATTGCCCCGGCTGCTGCGGCTGTAAACTTTACTCATCAACCCCGGCATTCATTATTTCTGGCCGTGCTCCTGGGTAGTTTTATAACATGGGCCGGATTGATACTGGCTTTTTTAGGGACATGGCATCATCTTCCAGCCGGTTTTTATATATCAACTCTGGCTGCGTTGATTTATTTTATTTCGGTACTTGCCAGGCGTAAGCAGGTGCGTCGGCCCACGGAACCTCTTCATCCCTGTAGCGAGATATGCGGAAAATGACAAGCCGCAAGCCGGCTCCTACGAAAAAACTATTGATTATTTAAAGCCGGCGTCATATGATATTATGTAAGTAGTTTAAGAAATGTTGTTTCGAGATGCCTTACTATATTGGGGAAATGGCGAAAAATGGATATTGAAAGTAAGATTACAAGCGCTTTTGCCAAATTGGGCCAGCGAAACACCGAACAACGACGAATTATTTTTGAGAAGCTCATTGAGCTGGGACATACAGGTGAAGCATTTTCAGCTGAAAATTTTTGGCAGGAATTACGAAAAACCAATCCGCGGATCGGGCGGGCAACTATCTTCCGTTTGATTGAAAAACTGGAAGAATTAAAGGCGCTTGAGCGGATCAATTTTGCCGACGGTTCCCATTGTTTCCGCATTTGTAGCTGTGAAGGGCATCATCATCATTTGACCTGCACAGAGTGCCGCCGTATTATTGAATTGGATTATTGCATCCCGGAGGAACAAATTTCAGCCATTCAGAAGCAAGCTAATTTTGAAATTGATGGGCATTCATTAACTTTTTTTGGCCGTTGTGAGGATTGTCAGAAGAAAGATAAGCAGTGAATTATAAGCCGTCAAATGGTGTATATACACTATTGAAATTAAGATGATCGATGATTGAATACTTGATAGAACAGCACAGAGACAATGAAAATCTACAAAAATGAAACGATATTATTATCTGGAATCGGAAGCGATGATCTTTCATTTTATTAAAACGTGTATATACACTTAATCAAGTTGTTTATATTGTAATGGCTCCATGAAGCTCATTTAAAATATTATTTTTAACTACAGAAGTGCTAAAAATAGAAGAATCTTTTAAGAGATTTTAATTGAAGGAGATGGAAAATTTGAGTACCATCGAGCAAATGATTCAGGATAAAGCCTATGCCTTAGGTTATGAGAAGTGTGGCATTGTCCCTATTCAAGCATTGGACGATTATGGAGAGCAACTTCAAGAACGGATTCAAAAAGTACCTTTTGCTGAGAAATTTTACGAACGGCAAAAACATTTTGCCAGTATCCAGCAAGAATACCCATGGGTCAAATCGGTGATTGTGGTTGCGGTGCGTTATGGCAAATATAAAATACCGGAACATTTAAAAGGCCATATTGGAAAAGCATATCTATTTGATTCCCGCGTTGAACAAGGCTCAATCCGAAATAGTCTCGCCATGGAGAAATATTTGCAGGAACTTGGGCTCAAAGTAGCTTCCAATCAAAAATTCGGAATGATCGGTTTACGTTTGGCGGCCATGAAGGCCGGGCTGGGAATTATTCGCAAAAATAATTTTTTTTATACCGAATCTGGATCATGGGTACGTTTGGAAGCGTGGCTGACGGATCGCGAGATGAAATTAATTGAAGACTCTCATCTTCCTGTTTGCCCTAAAGGTTGTAATCGTTGCATTCAGGCTTGTCCCAGCGGTTCATTATCATCGTCTTATACGATGTCGCCATTGAGCTGCATTTCTTTTTTAACCACCTTCGGGGGTCGTGATTTACCAAATGAGCCTCTTTGTAAAAATTTTGGCGATTGGATTTATGGCTGCGATGCATGTCAGGATGCCTGTCCCATGAATAAAGGAAAATGGGAGGAGACGGACGATTTTCCTGAAGTTTCCCAGTGGTCCCCGCACCTTACACCGGAAAATGTGATGGGAATGAAGGAAGACTTTTATCAACAAAAAATACAGCCGAAATTCTTTTATTTAGCTCCGGAAGAACTTTGGAAATGGCAAGTGAATGTCTTGTGTTTTATGCGCAATAATTATCAGGAGACTTATCAGCCTTATATTATTGTGGCTTGTCAAAATGAAAACCCGAAAGTCCGGGAAATGGCTCAATTAATTTGCAAAGAGCGATATGCTTAAAAAATATTGAAGACAAAAGAGTGTATAATGTGTGGTTAAAATGTTATTTTATAAATGTTTTACGAAAAATAGGGGTGCCCACCATATTTATGGGCAACCCCTTGTTAAATCATTGAAGATACAAAGAAATATATAAGAAACCCCCATTGTTTAATACTTAATAGTTATACTGAACATAAATATACTCATCCTTTGGCGCATTGATTTTATAGGCCTTGGTTGCAGTGAAGTAGGGAAATACCTTTTCCGGTGGAACCATATTGGCTAGGGGGTCAATTGTTTTAAGGCGATCGTTAAAAGGCAGCAACTCAAGAGTACCCGCGATCCCGACCCAATCTCCGTCGTGAAACTGTATATTACTTGGCAGTTTTACCAAAATTCCTAACGGAAGCGCATCAGCTGTACAACAGGTAATCACCATCCGGTAGACAACGGCCTCATCGTTTTTAAGCAGCGGTGATTTTAAAAGTTTTCCCCTGAAAAAAATTTTGGATTTTAGCAGTTTTTGTTTAGGCGCTTTGGGAGTATCAAATAGAATGTCTCCCATTTCGAGTTGCGTATATTCTTTGAAGTTAGCCGGAACAGAGTTATTGATTGCCTCGGTCTGTGATGCTACGGCCATGGATAATAAAAGCAGCGAGAATAACAGAAAAATATCCTTTTTCAAATATTTCATGGTTAAAACCTCCCTTAAAAAAATTTTTATACCCATTTGCATTCAAAATAGATAATGAATTATGATGCAAATGGCCCTCAAATACGAAGTTGCTTCCTGATTGATCATCGAATAATGAAAAGTAACTTCGTATTAGTAATACAGATATTTCGCTGACGGAGCACTTATTTTATAAGCTTTGGCCGCCGTAAAATACGGATAAACATTTCCCTGCGGAACCATACCGGCCAGAGGCTCAATGGTCTTTAAATTTTCATCAAAAGGCTGCAGTTGCAGAGTACCTTCGACTTCAACCCAATCTTGATCATGAAATTGATTTCTTTCCGGCAACTTTACTAAAACTCCAGAAGCCAGTGCATCCGCGGCACAACAAGTAATAATCATCCGGTAGACAACGACTTCATCGTTTTTGAGCAGGGGTGATTTTAATACCCTACCTTTTAAAAGGATTTTGGAATTTAATAGTGCTTGAAGCGGAGCCTTCGATCCATCACTCAGAATATCTCCAATATCGAGTTGGGTATATTCTTGATAATTATTTGCACTAGGCTGGCTTGCCGCGCTGACCCCTGATATTAGAATTATCAGCAGCAAAAGCTGGATGGACCCAAAAAAACGCTTGCTGTTTCGAAATTTCATGGTTAAAATCTCCTTCGGATTAAATTGTGAGCGGGAAATAAATTGAGAAAACCGCAGAATAGTAAAACTAATAGCGCGCACAATCCGAAGATGATTAAGACGGCCTTGGGTTTAAAGCTTTTGAGCAATAGGGCGGAATTTTTGATATCGATCATTTGCCCGAATACCATAAAAGCCATTA
>DNPQ01000559.1 GCA_003501335.1 Bacillota bacterium | reverse complement strand
GTGTGAAAAAACCTGAAACAAAAAAACCGCCTGCTATGCGAGTGGGATTAAACGTTTAAGCAAAGGGACCTCAGCTATTTGTTAAAATGATGGTGTTCAAGGCATCAACAAAACAAATGAAAGGTGAGGTTCCGTGATTTCAAGGTAGCTTTTTGTACCTCGGGGATAGCTTTTCGGAGTTCGGAGGTAGCTTTTTCTATGTTTCAAGGTAGCTTTTTTATCCCTTGGAGAGGATATGCGTTTTCAAAAAAGATAGATACATCATATTAAGTATTGAACAACTGAACCGGGAGGTTTCATGGGTAATAGGGGAGGACTTTATTTGATGACCAGCGGGCCAATGGGGCTTTGGAGTTAAAAGCCCAGGTGGACTGCATTACTGAAAAAAGGTAAGATGGAGATCTATATACCAACAGCTTGGATTCTAATGTCAAAACCTGATGCCGAGGGACATCACCATAAGCAGGTGGATGACACCAGAATCTATTTTAGTTGGAGCAGTTACTGCAATTCTAGAATAAAATTCAATATATCAGTTCTTTTAATAGGCAATAATTCGGCTGGTCTGTTAATGATTCATGTATGGAAGAATGGAATGAAGCGTCCAAACAAGTCGAAAGCCAACCGCGAATAATAGTACCAGACCGATACTTATTACTGACAGTATCGAAGCTGAATTTATATGATACCGCTTTCCAACCAGTTTCTCACTACATGTAGGACAATTAGCCTCAAAATTAATTTTTTTTGTATAATCGAGAGTTCTTTCCATTTAGTAATTCCTCCTTTAGAATTTCGGGGCGTTTTTCGTCCCGGTGGGTATTTTTTGTCCCTCTTGTGTTTAAGTATATGTCCAATATTGTAATAAAACAATTAGTTTTACAAAATAGCAATCGACTGTACATCATTCTTAACTTTAAGGCAGCAATGGGTTAACATGAATTGATTTTATGAACAAGAGTCACTGTGACCAATAAGCCGATTGATTTTCGTTGGCTATATGGATACCACGAATTTAAATGGAATGAAAAATATCTTTAAGAACTTTTTGCTAAAAAAGAAAAAAGATAGTATAATATTAATTAAAGAATCCATTTAACTAGCTACTTCCATATGCGTAGAATTGTAATGGGGAATTTTTGATAAGATTGTACATCTTACCCAATGAAAAATCGGGAATGTTACGATAATAGTAATGAAAGATTTCTTGGCTTTTATTCGTCAGCGCATACACTTTTCGCTTATTTGGAAATAAGATAATGAAAATATCACCGAACTTCTTAGGTAATAAAAGTAAATTGCTTTATTCGTAGTATTAGGTTGGTATTACTCTTTGGTATAGTGGTTGGTGGATTATTTGGGCTTGCGGGGTGCTGGATAGGATGAATCGTATAGGAAATTTGGTAAACTTGAATCAAGAATGTAAAAATATTTTTAATTTGATTTATAAAAAAGGTCCCTTAACAAAAAATGCTATCATCGATGCCACAAATATTAAGTTAACCAAATTAAACCGGCTGATGGATCCTTTGGAAGAAGCCAAACTAATAATTGAATCAAGCGTTGGGGACTCTACAGGCGGCCGAAAGCCTATTTTATATGATGTTAACCAACAAGATTATCTGGTAATCGGGATTGATTTATCAAGAACGTATACGAAGATAGTGATTACTAATTTAAAAATGAATATTTTAAACTCTGATCAATTCTTGATGGACGAGACCGACTCGCCGGAGAAAACAGTAAAAATGATTTGTAAGTCAGTGGAAAATATGTTGCAAGAGATGCATAGTAACCGTGAAATGTTTTTGGGTGTTGGTATCGGTACAGTCGGTCCGTTAGATAGGGAGAAGGGGATTATTCTTAATCCGTCCAATTTTTCAGGGGTAGGCTGGATAAATGTTCCTATCAAGGAGCTGTTGGAAAATGGGATTCATCTTCCGGCCTTCGTGGATAATGGAGCCAATACCGCTGCCTTAGTGGAGTATCTTTTCGGTAAGGGCAAGGATTTTACGAATATTGTGTACTTTAATTGCGGGATTGGAATTAGAACCGGGGCCATAGCAGAGGGGAAGATTGTGAGAACGATCAATGATGATGAAGATGCTTTCGGTCATATGACAATTGACGTTGACGGAGAGCGATGCAGTTGTGGCAATTTTGGGTGTATAGAATGTTATTCGTCAATCGTTTCCATTCTCACGAAATTTACCGCTGCTTTAAAGAAAGGGCGCACCTCAGTGATAACCAAACCATTCGATAAGATAACTTATGTTGATATTTGTTCGGCAGCAGAAGACGGCGACGAATTGGCAAAAGAGATAATAACGAGCGCAGCCACAGTTTTTGGGGCTGGATTGGCAAATTATATTAATCTACTGAATCCTGGATTAGTCATTCTGAGTGGTCCATTAATTAATCATTCCAGTTTGTTTTATGGCGTTTCGAAGAATGTCACTCTTAAAAAACTTTACTCTCAGATTAAACCGAATATTATTTTCCACAAAGGGGGGTATTTTGGGGATAATGCCATTGCTATAGGCGCAGCAGCCATGGCGATCGAGAACTATTTGTTATAGCAGTTATTTTTATAAGACGGGTTCAAACTTTATTATATGAAATATCGTGGTCATTAAATTACTTGCTTAATAGAAGGATGTGTATTAGTTGGAGCATTTTGCATGGTTTATACCTTTTTTATGGTTAATTCCGTTGGGGTTTTTTGTGGGTACCTTTGGAACTCTGATTGGCGCTGGGGGAGGATTTATCCTGGTACCGATATTACTCTTAATCTATCCGCATTATAATCCGGAAACCATTACGAGTATCTCACTGGCAGTGGTGTTCTTTAATGCTTTATCCGGATCAGCGGCCTATGCCAGGATGAAAAGAGTTGATTTCCGGTCCGGTTGGATTTTTGCATTGGCCACCATTCCAGGGTCAATATTAGGAGCATGGAATGTTGCGTTTATTCCCCGCCGCTGGTTTGATCTGATTTTTGGGATCTTGTTGTTGCTGGTTTCCATTTTCTTGTTTATAAAGCCTGACTCGAAAAAATCGAAGAATCAACCACCTGATTCTCTACGAGACACAGCTTTGTCTCAACAATCAGCGATATCAGCCGATTCCGGGATTGCGACAACCAAAGCCGATCACGGATTTACCCGTCATATGGTTGATGCTGAAGGTATCTCTTATGTGTTTACCTACAACAGGGTATTGGGAGTTGTTTTAAGCGTCGGTGTGGGATATCTCTCAAGCTTGCTGGGGATAGGCGGGGGAATCATCCATGTTCCGGTGTTGGTCCATGTGTTGAACTTTCCGGTCCATATTGCCACCGCAACTTCCCATTTTGTTCTGGCTATTATGGCTTTCTCAGGCTCAATAACCCATTTGGTAACCGGTGTTTTGCAGAAGGGGATTTATCAGACGATCGGGCTTAGCATTGGGGCTATTATCGGAGCGCAACTTGGTGCAAGATTGTCTAAGCGTTTTCATGGGCGCTTAATTATTCAAAGCCTGGCTGTAGCATTGTTTTTAGTCGGTGTAAGAATTTTAATCATGGGTTTTTGCTAAGATATTGATGAAGTAACCACGTCCTCTATTACAAATTCATTGAAATATCTCATTTGGGAGACAAAAAAGGAAGTAAGTGCACTTCCTTTTTTTATAAGAACATTTTCATTGAAAAATCAAATAAAACACAAATGTATGAGGAGGAATATATCCAATGATTTTTACAATAGCCAATGAATGGATAAAACTGTCAGTAAATTCTCGGGGTGCGGAACCGATGAGCATCCAATCGGCCAAAGACGGCCTGGAATACCTTTGGCAAGGGGATCCTAAATATTGGGCAAGGCGTTCTCCAACCTTATTTCCCATCGTAGGGCTGTTAAACAATAATAAATATTGGTATGACGGGAAGGAATACGAGTTGGAGCTACACGGTTTTGCCAAAACCAGTGAGTTTGAACTAGTGGAAAAATCCTTTGATTCGGTAGTCTTTAAATTAGTTGCGAATGAAGATACCCTAAAAAAGTATCCGTTTCAATTTGAACTTTATACTAGCTATCAACTGAAGGAGAATGCTGTCTTGATCGGGCACAGAGTTATAAATAGGGGGAAGGGCCTGATTTGGTTCTCCATTGGAGGACATCCCGGCTTTTCCTGTTCGTTGTTTGAAGGAGAAACCATGGAGGATTACTCCCTGGTATTTGAGCAGGAAGAGGTGGTAAACCGTAGATTTTTGGAAGCTGGTTTATTGAACTGTCAAGCAGAAATCTTTCTGGATCATCAGAAAGAAATTAAGTTGTCCTATGAGTTGTTCCAAAAGTTGGCCATCATTTTGCAGGGACTGAAGTCCAAATCTGTTACGTTGAAAAGCCTAAAACATAACCGGAGAGTTACGGTAATGTTTGAAGGTTATCCTTATCTTGGGATCTGGTCTCCCAAGACCAGGGCCCCCTTTGTCTGTATTGAGCCCTGGTATGGAATTGCTTCATTAAAGGGCTGCCGGGATGAACTTTCTAAAAAGGAAGGAATGATAACACTTGGTCCTGGAAGGGAGTTTAATTGTTCTTATAGCATTATTTTGGAATAAGGGTCCGGGTTAAAGCTCAATGTCATCAGCTGAAATATCCTCTTCTTGTTGTCTATATCATTCAAAGCCACCGGCCTAAAATTCGGCCTGCCGTACTTTCCAGTACGGTTATTTTTTAACCGATAACTTTAATTAAAACCCAAACCGGCAGCAGGAGAAACGCCCGCCCATCCGAAATACCTTTCTGCTAGGTACTGTGCTTTTCTGTTTTTGGGGAAAAGTCAACGGGGTGGTAATTTCGGAAACCATCTCACGGTTTACTTTTTCTTGGTGATAGAATACTTTTTTTAAGGATAATTGGACTGATGCGGGGTTAATGAATTTCGACACCACTTTACCCAGGACGGGGACTTTGAATAATTCCCATTCCAGGACATCATGATTACTGATACCCGAAGAGTCAATCAACACCAATTTATAAACCCTTTTTGGATATTTTTCGGCAAAGGATAAAGCCCAGCCTCCACTCTTGGAATTACCGATCAAGGAAACTTTAGGATTTTTTGGCGATCCATATAAATATAGGCAACATAGAGAACTATCAGCATCATGACAACAATCATCCCAAAAAATAAATACAGAAATGGCCTTCTCCTTCTATGTGTACCAATAAGAGTCATGATTTTCTCCTCGTAAAATCGGGATTTTATTCCATGAATTGAACGCTTCGATGGTTTCCGTCTGTTTCCTGCCCTAAAAGCGATTTAATCAAGTGCGATATAAAAGCAGTAGTTTTCCAATCATTTGATAACTTTCATCGAAACCCAAACCAAACAGCAGGAGAATCCCCCGCCCATCCGGAATACTATTTTCGGATTTGTTCATGATTTGAATCGTAATTAAATTCCCGGGAGTGATTTTGAAGTGGATATTTTAGCAAATCTTAATGAACCACAACGCGAAGCGGTCTGTCATACCGAAGGGCCGCTTCTCATTTTAGCCGGAGCCGGTTCCGGCAAGACCAGGGTTTTGACACACCGAATCGCTTATTTAATTTCCAAGGGAGTACAACCCTGGCAAATTCTGGCGGTAACATTTACTAACAAAGCAGCCGGAGAAATGAAAGAACGGGTAGAGGGGCTGATTGGGCCGGCTGCCAGGACAATGTGGGTTTCAACTTTTCATAGCGCCTGCGTGCGAATATTGCGTCAGGATATTGGTGAGCTCGGTATTGAAAAAAATTTCGTGGTCTTTGACACCCAAGACCAGTTGATTATTATCAAAAATATTCTCAAAGAGATGAATCTGAGTGATAAAACCTATCACCCCAAAGCTTTGCTAAGTTCAATTTCCAGCGCCAAAAATGAATTGATTGGGGTGGATGAATATCAGCATCAGGCCGCTGACCATTTTGCCCGCATCACCGCCGATGTCTATAAGCAATATCAGAAAAAGCTTCGCAGTAACAATGGCTTGGACTTCGATGATCTGATCATGCTGACGGTGCGGCTTTTTAACGAAGTCCCGGCAGTACTGGAAAAGTATCAGGAGCGTTTTCGTTACATTATGGTCGATGAATATCAGGACACGAATCATGCCCAATATATTTTAATTAATCTACTCGCTTCAAAGTATCAGAATTTATGTGTGGTAGGGGATGATGATCAGTCTATCTACAGTTTCCGCAGCGCGGATATTCGCAATATCCTAGAGTTTGAGCGGGATTTTCCGGAAGTTAAAGTCATCAAGCTGGAACAGAATTACCGTTCCACCAAGAATATATTACATGTGGCCAATGAGGTTATCAAGAATAACCGGGGACGGAAGAACAAAGAATTATGGACTGAAAATTATGAAGGGGAGAAAATTCAACTTTATCAGGCTGATGACGAAAGAGACGAGGCTCGTTTTGTGAGCGAGGAAATTGCCAGACAGGTAAGGGAGGAAGACCGTAAGTATAGTGACTTTGCTCTTTTATACCGTACCAATGCTCAGTCTCGTAGTTTTGAAGAAGCGATGATGGGTCGCGATTTGCCCTACCGGGTTATTGGCGGTGTGCGGTTCTATGAACGCAAAGAAATTAAGGATATTTTGGCATACTTGCGTTTGGTATACAATCCGGTCGATAAAGTCAGTTTGGGGCGCATCATTAATACCCCCAAACGTGGAATCGGCGAGGCAAGTTACGAACGGTTCCTGTATTTTCTAGAAGATAATAATTACACAGTCTTTGAAGGATTTGAGCATATCATGGAAGTACCCAGTTTGACCAGCCGGGGTATTAAGCCATTGCAAGAATTTCAGCAATTATTAACCAACTGGGTTGGAAAACGGGACGTATTAAGCGTGAAGGATTTAGCGGAGGACATTTTAAATACTAGCGGTTATTTACTGGAGCTGCGGAATGAAGGAACTATCGAGGCCCAGAGCCGGTTGGAAAACATCGATGAATTTATTGCGTTAACGGTGAACTTTGAGCGCAATAGTGATGATAAGTCTTTAGCCGCCTTTTTAGAGACAGTTGCTTTGGTGGCCGATATTGATAATTATCAAGCTGATTCCGACGCCGTGGTGATGATGACGTTACATTCCGCCAAGGGACTTGAATTTCCAGTCGTCTTTTTGGTCGGTCTGGAGGAAGGGCTTTTCCCGCATAGCCGTTCTTTGATGGAAAACCGGGAACTTGAGGAAGAAAGGCGGCTTTGTTATGTCGGAATAACCCGGGCCCGACAACGTTTATATATCACTTATGCGAACATGCGAACGATGTATGGAAATTTCAACAATTCAATTCCTTCCCGTTTCCTAATGGAATTGCCAAAAGAGTCGATAATAAATATAAAGATGTTGCGGAAAAATTTCACTCCTGCTGCCAGTGCAGCATCAGCTCCTGCCGGGAAGGCCGTTAAACCGGTTTACAGTCCCAAGCCGGTTCCGCAAAAAGGGACCAATCCGGATGAAATTCAGATTGGCAGCAAAGTTAACCACCCGAAATGGGGAATTGGAACGGTTGTCACTAAAGAAGGCAACGGGGCTGAGGCCCAGGTCAAGATCGCTTTTCCGGGACTGGGGATCAAATCATTGATTTTAGCCTATGCCAATTTGGAGAAAATTGAATAAGCGGTAATGACGAAGATAAGGAATGGACACCGTAAGATTTGATTTGCTTTCTGATACAGGAGGAAAATACAGAGCTTAGAGTTTTTGAACCTAGAGTTTTGCATCCATTCAGTCCGGAGATTTTGTATTTTTTTCCAGAACCATTCAAGGCAGGATGAGAGCGTATTATGGCGAAAAGATATTAAACAGAGGTTTAGCAGCAAAAACATAACAACGTTCGTTTCCTTATCTTTTTCGGATGGATATTTCCTTCAATGCAACCGATATGGGGTGGCGGATCGTTTATCTTTTAGTATTCCGAAAGGTGGGAATGTTTGTTGTACATAAAGAAAATTTTGATTGCATGCATATTGTTTGTGCTTGGAGTAAGCGGAGCTGTATTGGCAGTAAGCTCTAATAACATCACCCTTACTTTCGGAGGCGTGAAATTAAGTTCCGATATCCGGGTCGCTGAGAAAAACGGCGTTCGCTATATTAATTTGCCGTTTTTAAAATATTTGAATGTGGTCAGTGATTGGGACCCTGACGAGGGAAATATCGCTTTACACTTTGGCAAATATGATATTCGTTTGCAAGAGGGAAGCACCAAGTTCCTGTCCAATGGTCAAACCCGTTATTTAAACTATGCCCCCTTTGAACGGAATGATCAACTGTGGCTGCCGGTGGAATTTTTACTTCGCCTGGGTCTGGTCGTCAAAAATCAGGATGGGCGCCATTTGAATTTGGACTGGGAGCATAATTACATACTTGGCATCGAGAATGTCAAATACAAAGAACGGCCGGCTTTTCTCCTCGTTGGAGCGCGCTCATTTAAAACCAGGGGTGCTTTATTGGCTAATCCCAATCGCCTGGTTGTCGATGTAACGGGAGTGAAAGCCCATTTTACCCTGGATTGTAATGCGGGTAACGATCCGCTAGTGAAAAACATCCGTTTTCGCCAGACCACTTCGGACACCGTACGTCTCGTTTTTGATTTGAACCGGGCGGTGGGCTATAAGATTATTCCCAATCCGGATCACGAAAATCAAGTCTATATCGTTTTTAATTATTTGGTGCAGGATATCAGTTTTTTACAGAAGGGTGAAGAACGCAAGGTATACATAAAAACCTCATTTCCGGCTGTTTATAATCTTACCCCGGTGGTGGATCCCAACCGTTTGATTATTGATTTTGACGGGGCAACCTTGGACGGGCCTACCAATCCGATACCGGGGGATAGCAAGTGGATTAGTCAAGTGCGGATGAGCCAGTATAATGCGGATACTGTCCGTGTTGTGCTGGATCTGAACGATACGGCTCCCTGCTTTGTGCTTCATGCCCGCGGTAACGCAAATATGCTGGAAATCCGCACGATTCAGCAGATTCACCAAGTGAATTGGGCAGAGACCGAACAAGGCGGTCGTCTGACCATTGAAGCCAATGGAGAGTTGGTCTCTGATGTGACAAAATCGGACAATCCTGAACAGTTGCAGATTGATTTGGATTATTCTCAGTTTGAACCGGGATTGGTCGCGCCGAAGTTCAGAGATAGTAATGTCAAAGAAGTTCATCTGGTCCCGGTGAGTCCCACCGAGGTTAAAATCAATTTGGACTTAAACCGTTGGACAGGTTACAATACCCAACTCTCACCCGACAGACGCAGACTAACCATCAATTTCAAACGTTCTCCGTTAATCGGTAAGACTATCGTGGTAGATCCGGGGCATGGTGGAGTTGATTCAGGGGCCTGCGGGCGGCAGGGTATCCGGGAAAAAGATGTGAACTTGGAAGTGGCGATGCACTTAAAAGACCTTTTGGAAAACGCCGGCGCAAGCGTTGTGATGAC
>DNPQ01000255.1 GCA_003501335.1 Bacillota bacterium | reverse complement strand
GAATTTCAGTTGAAAAGGGGGATGTCTGTGAGAAGGTATATAATACTTGCGGTATTGATACTTTGCATGGGTTTGACCGTGCCGGGTTTGGGCAAAGAAAATTTAATCAAAGTCCGGCTCAATGAAGTGACCCATTCGGTATTTTATGCTCCGCAATATGCTGCCATTAATCTGGGCTTTTTTAGTGATGAAGGTTTGAATGTCGAACTAAGCAACGGCGAAGGTACGGATAAAGTAATGACCGCAGTCCTTTCCGGTCAGGCTGACATCGGTTTCGGGGGGCCGGAAGCGACAGTTTATGTTTATAATCAGGGGAAGACCGATTATCCGACTATTTTTGCCCAAGTCACCAATAGGGACGGCTCATTTTTAGTGGGCCGCAAACCCGAGCCCAATTTTAAATGGGAGAATGTCAAAGGTAAATCGATTATCGGCGGCCGCAAAGGCGGCATGCCCGAGATGACCTTGGAGTATGTCCTGAAGAAAAAGGGTCTACAGCCGGGAAAGGATGTAGATGTCAACACTAATGTTCAATTTGCACTGATGGCGCCGGCTTTTTTAAACGGCCAGGGAGATTATGTGGCCTTATTTGAGCCGACTGCATCCATGCTTGAAAAGGAAGGAAAAGGGTATGTCGTCGCTTCCATCGGTAAAGATAGCGGTGAGGTATCCTATACGGCCTATTTTACCAAGAAAAGTTTTCTAAAAAAGAATGCCGCCATGATTCAGAAATTTACAAATGCCCTTTATAAGGGGCAACTGTGGGTGGTCAAACACAGTCCGGCAGAAATCGCCAAAGCTATCAGCCCTTCCTTTCCGGATACCAGTGAACAATTGTTGAAAATAGTTGCCGAACGCTATAAAAATCAAGGGACCTGGAATACGGACCCGTTATTAAAAAAGCAATCCTTTGAATTAATGCAGGGAATCATGAAGGAAGCCGGAGAACTTCAAAATATGGTGTCTTACGAAAAAATCAGCGAGACTTCTTTTGCGGTTAAAGCACTTAAAACAGTAAAATAAATTGGAAACCCGCTCAGTTGGTTTTAGAAAGGGATACCTCTTTAGCTTACAATCGTCGGTTTAAAAGAAAAAGGGCTTAAATTTGGCCCTTTTTCTTTTAAATTTACATCAGGGAAAGCACCATTAATAACACGGATAAACCAATCAGGATGACGACTGTTCCCCACCCAATGACATTATTGAGCCTTTTATTTACATAATTGCCCATAATATCTCTATTATTCACTAATAGCATCATTGAAATCAAAACGACCGGCAGCAGTATACCATTAATGATTTGGGTCCAAATGGTAATACCAATTAGCGGGACATCGGGAATCAAAATGATTGCCACTGAAATTGCGATTATTGCTGTAAATAGACCATAAAATTGCGGTGCTTCGTCTAGTTTTTTATCGACTCCAGCTTCAAATCCAAAAGCTTCACATACATAAAAGGCGGTGGCAATCGGTAAGATGGCGGCCGAAAATACCGATGCAATAAATAAACCAAAAGCAAAAACTTGGGAAGCAAAAGCACCGGCCAGCGGCTTTAAAGCCATTGCGGCATCTTTGGCCTCGTTGATTTGAATATGATTTTTATGTAAGGTAGAAGCACAGGCAATGATTATGAAAAAAGCAACTACAATGGTGGCGATACACCCAAAAAGGATATCCCACAATGTGTATTTGTAATTATCCATTTTCAAGCCTTTTTCAATCACCGAGGATTGCATATAAAATTGCATCCATGGCGCTATCGTTGTACCGATAAGTCCAATCACCATAGAAATATAATTAAAATTATATTCAACAGTAGGGCGGATAAAAGCAGTTCCAATCTCTCCCCAGTGTGGTTTAGCCAAAATAGCAGAGATGACGTACGAAAGTAGAAAAACGCTAAATATTAAAAATATCTTTTCAGTTAAACGATAAGTCCCCTTAACCACCAAAATCCAGACCAGTATCGCTACCAGCGGTACGGCAATATATTTGCTGATGCCGAATACTTGCATACTTCCGGCGATACCGGCAAACTCAGTCATGGTATTGCCAATATCGGCAATTACTAAACCGAGAAAGATAAAAAAAGTGACCTTAACTCCGGTATTCTCACGGATTAAATCGGCTAAACCTTTCCCGGTAACCATTCCCATCCGGGCATTCATCTCCTGGACCACTAATAAAACTATAAATGCCGGAATTAGCGTCCAAAGCATTTTATAACCATAAACAGCTCCGGCCACTGAGTAAGTGGTAATTCCACCGGCATCATTATCAACGCTCCCAGTGATAATTCCAGGGCCGAGAATACTTAAAAAGATCAGTAAATTGGCCCAAAATGGCCATTTTTTTAGATTCATTGTCATGTCCCTCCTTATATCCTGCGTTTTTTGGACTTTAATAGCTCATAGACAACATCGTTAATTACGACGATACCGGCCATAATCTGTTCCTTATCAACTACCGGTATGGCTAACAAGCTATATTTGGAGATGATTTGAATCAGTGAATTGATCGGATCCTCATCATAAACGAAAATGACATTGCGATTCATGATCTGCTGCAGGCGAGTTTCTGGAGCGGCAACAATTAAATCCCGTAAGGATATCACCGCAATCAACTTATCCTCGTCATCCACCACATAGAGATAATAGATTGTATCAGGTTCCGGTTTAGTGCGGCGAAGCTCTACTATGGTTTGCTCAACAGTTAGGTTTTTATTAAATGAAAGATAATCGGTAGACATCAAGCTTCCAACGGTATTTTCAGGATATTCCATCAGTTCCCGGACTTCATCGGAAGCTTCTTGATCCATTTCTTGAAGCAGTTCCTCGGCTCTTTCATCTTTCAAATCATCTAAAATGTCGGCCACTTCATCGGCGGGCATTTTTTCCAGCACATCGGCGGCTTTTGCCACCGACATTCGGTTCAAAATATTGGATTGAGCATCCGTCTCCAGCTCCTCCATGATATCCGCAGCCCTTTCATTATCGAAAGAATTAAAAATGACCATGCTGGTTTTGACATCCAAATCCTCAATAATATCAGCCAATTCGGAGGGGTGAAGCCTATTCAATTTTGATGAAGGAATTGATAGTTTCAAATTTTCCAATGGGGCGGTAAATGATTCCATATTACTCCAGAGAATATATTGGGTGGAAATCGATTTATTAAATAATTTTAATAAATTTTTTAACAATTTAGCCAGGCCCAACCGGCGTAGTAGACCTTCCATCCCCACATCGACAGCTACAACAAATAAACCGCTCGAAATTGCCGATAATCGGATATCGTTCACTCGAACTACCTTTTTTCCGTCAATATCGACAATTTGTTTATCCAGAATGTGTTTTTTTAGATAAATTGAATTTGGCTTGAGCTGGACCGATTTCTCCGCCTTACAAGTTAATTTGAGGCGATTATTTTCTTTGGATAAAGTAAATTGACTCCAGTCAAGTATTTTTATG
>DNPQ01000354.1 GCA_003501335.1 Bacillota bacterium | reverse complement strand
ATATAAATATATTATAGGGGAAAATTAGCCATATATTTACGGAATCAACCGATGAAAATTCCCATGTTCTATTTGTTTTATAAGTCATTCCATGGGAGCAATGGGTTGGATGATAACGGATGAAACGCCTTGGGGAAATAGGAGGATGAACGGATAAATGATGGATCAAATTAAAAAATTGGTATTTTTAATCATTTTATTAGCGTCTTGTAGTGGCATGCGGTTATGGCTGAGGACTTGAAGATTGTAATTTCTTACTTGGGAACGGAAGAAAATACTTACCCGAGTAATCAGTATGGCTTGAATTTAAAAGGCGCTCAAACCATGAAGGGATAATACCTTTGATTCGGAACCTATGGTTTAACTATTTATTGAATGAAAAAACGATCGGGAGTGTTTTCAAGATCATCGTTAGGCTGAGCTCATTAGGCTGTCCAATCGAGGACAGCCTAATGAGCTGAAATCTCTATTACATTTTACCTGCAGTTTTAAGAATAATTTGCGGATTGATCATACCAAAGATCATCGCTACATGGGCAACCACCAAAAATACGGTGAGCCAAATAAAGTGCAGTTTCATTTTTTCATCCGGGCTTTTCCGCTTGCCGACCCAACCGAGATCGATGAGCGCCAGGGCCACAAAGGGAATTACTCCCAGCAAATAGGACCATACCGCGATGAAATCTACCGAGGTCCGCCAATGGATACCGGGTAGCGCAGTAAATAATAGGGGAAGGAAAACCACGAAAGTGAAATAAACCGCAGCGAGGGTAGATAGTACTTTACTGGTTGTTTTTAAAGCGCCGGAAGTTTTCCGGTAATAAACGATTAAAAATTCAATGGCCACCAATGTTTCAGCAAAAATTACCGGTACCGCCATGAAACGGAGCAGGTTCCAAGGCTGATTGGTGGCTAACAATTCCATATAATGGGTCATATTCATTCTTAAATTCCTCCTTTATAGTGGTTATTGGTTCAAAGGAAACGGAGAAAACCTTCCATCTTTTTTCGATAATCGATTTCCCGACGATTACCCCCTTTACCTATCAGTCTGCTAAGCTAAATTGTAAAGGTAGCATAACAAGTTTTTGTGAAGATTTTATGAAGATCGATTTTCCCCGGGAAGATCAACGTTGGGAACTTTCGAAGCTATTTCCAGGCAATCTTCCAAGATGTTCAAGGTGAGACCTCGGGGAACAAAATTCTTTCGTAGAGATTCGGATACTTAAGAAATCCCCGGCCATCATCAATCCATAGATTTTCAAGGCAATCCATTGGAGCATCCGGAAGGTAACTTTTCGTTTCAATTTTCGTTAGAATGATTATTCGTTTTTTATTTATTTCCGGAGGTAATGGAAGCATGGGGAAAAGGATCGCTTTTGGGGGTATAGCCGTCTTGGTGGTACTCGCACTGATTTGCGGGTTGAATTGGCTTAGCAACAAAAAAAATGAGGAAGTTTCGTCGCAAGTGAGACCGGCCATTGGATATCTGGCCCCTGATTTTACACTCCGTTCGCTGGATGGAAAGGCAGTCAGACTGGCAGCGGTGGCCCGAAATAGCCGGCTAACTTTAGTTAATTTTTGGGGCATCTGGTGTCCTTATTGCGTCAAAGAAATTCCCGACCTTGTTCGATTTGATCATCAATATGCCGGCGACCGTAAAGTGGTACTTTTGGGAGTCGATGTGGGGGATGACCCCAAGGCGGTACCCGGCTTTGTTTTGAAAAATAAAATGAACTATCCGATATTGCAGGATAAGGATAATAAAGTAAGTAGTTTATATCAGGTCCAAGGCTTTCCGACTACGGTGATCATTGACCATAGAGGCGTAATTCGGGATTTGATTATTGGGGAAACCAACTTCGCCGGCTTAGAGGAAAAGGTTAAAAAACTTTTGAGTGAGAAATAATCGATGGGCTTTGAGTGGGAAAGAAACTGGATGGAAAATGTAGTTTGTTTGGTCCATTTATTTGGCTATCCACTTCGATTCAATTAAAACGGCTTAATTGACAAAGTAAGAATTGAAGAGACTGTCTAAAAAGTAATTTACAATCCATAAAAAATATCCTATATAGCGTCACTGAGTTGACTTCTATGTAGGGTATTTTTTTATCGTAAAATTAACTTTTGGGACAGCCCCTTTTTCGTATTTATATCTCGAGCTTATTGAGCGTTTAATTGTTGTTCAGATGGTTTTTTTGAGCTTCATAAAATCTTCAAATTTCTATGGTAGTATTTACTCATCAATCAGCGGGAATCTCCCGCCGTGGAGGTGTTGATTATGGGATGGTTTTGTGGAAATGTCTTGTGGGGAAACGGTTGGAACGGGATGCTCACAGGCGGCATCATGATATTATTTTGGGGCGGAATGATTGTCATCGGATATTTCTTGATAAAGTCCTTGATACGAGGCCATGGAAACTCGGCTGCATTGGGAATTTTACAGAAACGTTTTGCCTGGGGTGAAATCAGCCAAGTGGAGTATGAAGAAATGAAAGCTAAACTATAAAGGTTGACTCAACAAAATAAAGGAGATGTTTCTTATGAACAAGAAAATATTAATCGGATTCACTGTA
This sequence comes from Bacillota bacterium, assembly GCA_003501335.1. Lineage (GTDB taxonomy): Bacteria > Bacillota > UBA4882 > UBA8346 > UBA8346 > UBA8346. The sequence goes on along the minus strand of DNPQ01000354.1, from coordinate 188 downwards.
GTTTTATTACTGGCTTTAGGAGCTACCACAGTTTTTGGCGCACTTAACGATTCGCAGAAGTCGGAGTTGGACCAACTCTATCAACAGATGGTAACGATTCAGAACCAAATCATTGATAAACGGGTTGAGTATAATCAGTTAACCCCCGACCAGGGCAAGTGGGTGAAGAAACGGATGGAGGAAAGGCT
>DNPQ01000517.1 GCA_003501335.1 Bacillota bacterium | reverse complement strand
CCCAAAAAGCGTTCATCAAATACGGAAAAATCAGTCCCCACAAATTGTCTTTAAAATGGAGGACATTCACCCCGATTAAATAGGTTGATACCATCCCACCGTTGAACAACATCGTAAAAACCAAAAAGATTGTAAAGAAATTTTTATACTTAAAATCCGGTCTAGAGATCGGAAATGCATACAAAGCCATTACTAGCACTCCCAAAACCGTTCCTACCAAGGTCACTAAAATCGTAATACCATAGGCAGTTACAACCTGAGGAGTATTGGTAATGATATATTTATAAGCATATGTAGTGACAGCTTCAGGAATAAACCGATATCCCTTGATGGCCAGCATTTTTTCATCCGTGAGCGAAGCAGAAATTATCAATAACAAGGGTACTACACACAAGAAACCGTAAACAGCCAAAATAATATTTAAAACGACATTGGACTTTTTTGAAATATTATTAAGCCTGTTAAAATCAATATCTTTCTTTCCCATGATTAACCTCCTCAAGATTCGAAGCAGTCAAGTAATTCATCCAGTCCAATTTTTCCTTGTTTACTTATACCAAAAGTTCAATAACTTCTTACCACATACCGGCATCCCGATCAATTTTTTTCACTGCATAATTCGCAGCTAAGATCGTTATAAAACCGACCACTGATTGGAAAAGTGCGGCCGCCGAGGACATTCCTATATCCCCATTTCGCAGCAACGTGTTATATACATAAACATCAAGTGTCCAGGTTACAGGAGCCAATATACCAGAACTTCTGGGCACTATCATGAATAAGCCAAGATCCGTATTGAATATCCTGCCAACAAATATCAAAGTCATTACAATAATAACCGGCATGATTTGGGGAATGGTGATATGTACTATTTGTTCCCATCGACTAGCGCCATCAATACGAGCCGCCTCATACATTTCCTGGTCGATTGAAATAATAGAGGCCAGGAAAATAATACAGTTATTTCCCACCCAGTGCCAGGCATTTACGATCATTATAATCCAAGGCCAATACTTCAATTCAGAATACCAAAAAACCGGTTTAACTCCCACAAACTTTAGAATCGACATATTGACATACCCTTTATCGGGGCTTAAAAAAGCATATACTAAATAGCTAAACACGATCCAAGAAAGAAAATAAGGTAAAAACATAGCGCTTTGATATAACTTTGAAAGCTTGCGACTATATATTTCATTCAGCATAATAGCAAAAGCAATGGCGATAATGGTACATGTAATAATAAAAGCTAAATTATAAAGAATGGTATTTCGGATAAAAACAAACGCATCAGGCGAACTAAACATATAAGTAAAATTTCTAAGACCGCTCCAATCACTTTTAAGTAAACTGGAAAAAAAACTACCATCATAAAACCGAAAATCTTTAAAAGCAACGACAATACCGAACATTGGTAGGTAATTATTAAAAAGCAGCACCAAAACACCTGGTAATAGCATTAAAAATAATGCTTTATTCTTTACGAGCTCATACCAAAAACCATGAGATGGTTTGATATCGATGTCATTTCTTTTTAAAATACCCACTGAATCTTTGCTCATCTCCAAATCTCCTTTTCCCGTAGCTGTACACTTTATAAAATTTATCTCTATAAAAGCAGCTCGAACTTTATATTAAATTAACCAAAACATTTCATTACATTTTTATTATCCCAGGTTATGATAAGAACGAACAGACCGACTTTTTCTAATCACATATTCCAATTTATTCCAAATAAGTGAATGAACGTTGATGTTTTCTCGACATCGTAAAACAATTTCCACTGAAGTTCCAGTTCCAAGTTTGCTGCTTAAATTGATAAAGCCCCGGTGAGATTTAATTACACGATGGCAATAAGTTAAACCAAGACCCCAATTACTTTTAGAAGGTTTGGTCGTAAAAAAGGGCCGAAAAACCTTATGCAAATTTTCTCGGGAAATTCCTATTCCATTATCAATAATACGAATATAACCCCATTCATATTCTAGCCCAATAACAATAAACAGTTTTGGAGGATTCTCATTTTCTCTACGGTCAACCATAGCATCCTTAGCATTATTAAATAAATTTTCTAATACATTCGCTAAGTGCTCACGATCTCCCAGGACAAGAATCTTTTGATTCGGATATCTTTTCGTAATGATAACTCCGTCTAAATTCAACTTGCAATTATGCAAAGCTTCTTCAACCAGTTCCTGCAGGTTGATCCACCGCGGATTGACGTTAAATTGTTTCGCTTGCGCATGGAGTTTGTCTAAACTTGCCAGGGCCTCTCCACAAACATCCAGAGCCGACTCGATCTGAGTCATTGCCCGCTCAACTTTTTCTCCCTGCAATTCCTCTAATTGAAATGTAGCCATATTCATAGCCATTTGAACAGCCAAAAAGCGATTCTTAAAAGAATGAAGCGCCAAACGCACCGCTTGATTGGCCACATTAATCTGCTGCTCCAATTTCTTTGTTCCGATCCGGGAGGTTCCTAAAAAGCCATAACGAAAAATAGCCAATAAAACCATACTGACTGCTATCATTGTAACTAAAGGAACAGCTACGATATAAAAGGAGTTAAAAACCGGATATTTAGTGCCAAGCGGTAGCAATGAGGTTGCCATGGTGTAGGCGTTTAATACAGTACTCCGACCAATGCAAAATAATAAAATAAAAAAAACTGCCAACAGGAAACTTCCAATCCCTACACATAATGCCTGAACCCTTTTTTGAAGGATGTTGGAATTAGTAAATACCATAAAAATCCGCCGCACTGCCCAAAAAAGCATGATAATAATCAAACCTAAAGCGATATCGTCTTTGAGGTAAAGTTGCTGTTCATAGCGGCCATGTTCTGCTGCATTTCCAAGCAACGTCGTACCTTTAATATATAAAGTAAATAGATACTGTGGATCATAACTTCTTATCAAATAAATATCGATGGCCAATATAACGCCAATGACCGATAAATCAGAAACTTTCCAATTTTGATAGGAATATGAATAGGCAAACCCAGCTAAAGCCGTCACAAATCCAATTGCCGACCATAGACGGAAGCGCATAAAATCATACAGCGATAAATTCCCAACGATCCGCCAAGCCCAACTAGGCTGATCAAGCGGTAAAGCTACCAGGCCATTTAAATCATAATTGCCAAAACGCGGGATTAAACCAGCCAGTCCAATAATACAACAGCCAAAAGTAAAAAGAATCAGACCAAGCCAAATAGCGGGGTATCCCCGAAAAACCCGAACCATAATAAAAAGGGCAAATATTAAAAAGAACATTGCTATGAACAGCAATCCGGTTCATCCTTTCATGCCTATGTATGCGCCCACAACTCACTTATTCCTTGCAATATCTTTATATCAAGTT
>DNPQ01000226.1 GCA_003501335.1 Bacillota bacterium | reverse complement strand
AATTCAGAGAGCCATTTTTCAATTACCGGCAGAAGATGATGAATTGAAGGATATTGTGACGAAGGATGTGGAGCTTGCCGTTGAGTATTCCCAAGGAGAAAATATATTAGGTACTATAAATACGTTGGCTGTTGTGGTTACAGAGTTACATACTTATCTTTTAAAAGCACCGGGATTATTTATAAAAATAAATCCGATTTTAAAAGATATCCACTATGCACAACAATTGCTTATTCGTAAGCCAGTTGAAGTTATAGGAGCAACAGGACCGGAAGGATGTCCAGGACCAGTAGGATATAGCGGAGCAACGGGAGCAACAGGACCGGAAGGATGTCCAGGACCGGTAGGATATAGCGGAGCAACGGGATCGACTGGACCTTCTGGGATAACAACTTTTGTGTCGACAAGTACCATACCGATAATACCCATTAAAAAACCTGAATCTATGACCTATTATACCTTCATTTGCCGAGCGGATCGGCGTTAATAAAAAGAGAAATATTGAAATAAATGGGGGCCAATTAAAAGGTAACCATGGGGAGTAATTCAAATTGAAATCCAAATTTTAAATAGAATCACTCCCTTTTTAAAAAAAATCGGTGTCCAATCATTTTCTGATTCCGACAACGCTAAAAATTTTCGCAATAAATGCTATATAACTGGTTAAACTATGCGCAGTATCCATTCTGGGAGGCAATCATGGAATTAACCATACATCTTCAAGCTGAAAGTTCCGAGGGACTTTATTTGGAAATATGGCACAGCCATAAATATCGAAGGAAACCACAAGTGTTTCGACCCAATGGCAAGGATGAAGATGGACTGTTTTTTCAAATTGACTCTCCGCTAAGTTCATTTCATTTTCACTTTTTCAATCTTAAGGGTGATCCTGGTTTTGAACGCTTTTATGGAAACTTTCTAGGCCGGGAAATTTGGTGTTTAGCGGACCGGGCTGATCCTTATCCGGCCAAACCAGCTAAGGCAAAAGGCGATGTTAATGGATATTATGAGAAAATTAAAGATTTAGTGCCGGAGAATCTATATTTACCGGAAACCGATATCTCTTATTTGCGCAATGGTTTTCCGGATGCAGGTTCGGCGGGTACTAAGGTACATAAAACGATGCTGGGGGCAAATACCTTCAAAGATCACTCCGTTTTATTTGGCTTTTTCCATCCCCGGGCCGCACAGGTTTATCTAGTTGGTGATTTTAATGACTGGCAGTGCCCCGGCCATCCAAGTCCCAAACCGGAAAAATTTTTGGTGATGGAACTATACCGTGGTTATTATGATTATCCCAATATTTGGTTATTACGATTATCCCCGGATCAATTACCTCAGAATATCCGGTATCAATTTTATGTTGTTGGTGGTATACCACTGGGAGGTAATAGGCGTCCTGAAAGATATGTTCATGATCCATTCGCCCGTTGTTACGATGGGGATGTAGCCCGTAATTCGTGTTTAGTCGTGGATCCCAGTCAGTATGAATGGCATAGCAAAAATTGGAAAACTTCTGATCTTTCAGAAATGATTATCTATGAGATGAATGTATACGGATTTACTGAAGGGGATGCAGATATTCCCCTTGCTGAACAGGGTAAGTTTCAAGGCGTGATCCGCCGAATCCGCAACGGTTATTTCGGTGATTTAGGCGTTAACACATTAGGCTTGATGCCGACTTCAGAGGCGCCGTCTATGCAAGGCCCAACCGCTCTCGGTTATGATCCCTGCGGATTTGCCTCCATCGAGCGTGATTTCGGTCATCCCGATGAATTGCGTGAACTGGTGGATGTTGCCCATCAGAATGGTTTGGCAGTCCTTTTAGATTTAGTTTTTAATCATACGGCCAACTCCTTCAATCCGTTATGGGAGATCATTAGTGACAGTAATCCGGGAGGCTTTTATTTCAGCGGGGCTACTCCGTGGGGTAACAGAGTGGCCACCGAGCGGGAAGAAGTCCAGGATTATTTGATCGACATTTGCAAAATGTTTATCAAAGAATACCGGGTTGATGGATTCCGATTTGATGCCACACATTCTGATTGGATGGATCATGGATTTTTACACCGACTGCAATATGAAATTCGCGACCGGGGCTTTAAGGCTGATTGTATCTTGATTGTTGAAAATTTGCCCAACCAACCGGACTTGAACCGTGATGGTTGGAATGGTTTTGCCCAATGGTGCGACCCATTCCATGACAAAATAAAGGCCTTGATGAGAGAAGGCGTTTTTCAAGATTGGGTCGATAATTCAACGGAACATCTGGGAGATGTGTTTTATTATAGCCGAAATTTTTATGCCAAACATACCAACAATTCTATTAATTATTGTGAAAGCCATGATGAAAATAGTATGCCCTATGAGGTAGCAACGGATGGGCCGGGTTTGCAGACAGCAGCAGCTAAAGAACGGAAATCACGATTAGGACTCATGGCAACAGTTGCTGCATTGGGTCAACCCATGGTATACATGGGCCAGGAGTTTGATGTGGAAAGGCCTCGAAATCGGATTCAATTTGAGTGGCCGAATAATTTACAACAACATAATTTTTATCAATGGGTTCGAGGATTGTTCCATTTACGGCGCCGTTACGCCGGTCTGCGAATGGCAGGATCCAATTTGATCGAGGAGGGTCGTTTTAAGTTTATTGTAGCTCCCTGGCTTGAACAGGGACGTGATCGGGTTGTTATCGGATGGCGGGCCAATCCCAATTCACAACCACGTGAACAAATAGTAGTGCTTTTTAATTTTGAACCTTATGATGTAGAAGTTGGAGTTGATTTCGGTTTAGCCGGTAAATGGGTGAAGTTGGCAGACATTGATCGCGTAAATGATTTTCCGCCTTTCGGTAATAATTCCCGCGAGGAGTCGTCGACAATTGATACTAATGGATTTTTGAATAACTTTATTTTGCCGTCAAGTAGTGGATTTATCTACAAATGGGAGCACTAATTCCGATTAAACTGTTACCGGCTAGAAGTCAGCATAGTTTAATAATATTTTGGCGACCTCCATCATAATTTATATCGACCACGGTAATAAAGGCGGATTTATTTTTAATATCGCAGCATATTATGACGGCGGTTTTTGATTCGGCGACTCATGGAGGTCTTTTATATGGAAACCCTTAGTACTGAATACCGGCTTTTAGGGAGTATATCTTATATTATCTGGCCGGTTAGTTTAATTATTGTATTGACGACCTTTAAAAGGGATAAGTTTTTACGCTTTCATGGGTATCAATCTTTGTATTTAGGAATTTTGGGATCGGTGCTTTGGTTGCTCGGGGGAGCCTTACTTAGAATAATCCCTATTTTTGGCATATCGGTATTTAATTTTTTAGCAGTAATATGGTTTCTTTTTTTAATTTTATTAGGTTTTCGTTGCTATCATGGTGAATATTTCCGGGTTCCTTTAATTTATGATCTAGCCCAAAGAAATATGGAATAATTTATACCTTAAATCATGAATTTGATTCAGCATTGAAAAATAATTTGGCAATAAACTAGAATAACTAAAATGGCATTCATAGCATTGAATGTCTTTTTGTTTTATAAAAGATTATTTCAAAATTTTATAATATATGGAAATTTATAGAAGGAAATAAACAATTTCCATAGAATACCAATTTTATGATTCTGAAGAAGATTTATAAAACCATAATTTATAGTATCCTAATATTCTTTTTGTTACCAGGATGTCTGCCCAGACCAAAGCCACAAACGGGAGATTTCAGCGGAAAGGTCGTTGATTCTTATACCTATGAACCGGTCCCCGGAGTAGCAATGAAAATTGGAGAGATGGAAATCACCACGGATGAAGATGGCAAGTTTTCCATTGCTTCTTTGATACCTGGCGATTATCAGCTGACTTTGGAGAGAGATTGGTATAATCAATCGATTCAAGCAGTTCATCATATCGAAAAGCAAAATTCGCTGGTGTTCTCAATCATTCCCTTGCCGATTGAAGGAAAAATATTGTATAGCGGAAATGGAACACATAATTGGGAGATCTATGAGTTGGATTTATCACGGCGTTTGGTGAGCCAGTTAACGCATATGGATTCCTCAGAGATTAACCCAGAAAAGTACTCTGAAAATCAAATTTTGCTGCAATCGACTTTTTTAAGTCGTAACACTGATAATTACGATCTTTTTTCTTTCGATCGGACCTCCCAAGAATGTCAATTAATCTATTCAAGTCCTGAAAAATATAATGATCAGCATCCTACAAGTTTAATGTTAGGAAACACAATCATTTTTCAATCAAACGGGGAAAAAATTTATTCATGCGATTTTTCCGGCAAGAATGCCAAACAAATTATTGAAAAGGGGCAGAATCCCGTGATGAGTCCCAAGGGTACCCAGATCGCTTATGCAGACACCAGCAATCACTTATGTGTGGCGAATATCGACGGGACAGGAATCCGTACCATCAATCACCCCGGCAAGATTAATAACCCTTGTTGGAGTCCGGACGGAAAAATGATTGCAGTGGAATTGTGGCAGGAAACCGGTGGACCCCGGTATATTTATATTATGAATGCCGATGGCACAGGGCAGCCGCAGAGAGTAACTTATGGAAGCCTCAAGGGGGATCAGCATAAGCATCCATGTTGGTCAAGCGATGGTACGATGATCTTTTTTTCCGCTAACATCATTTATTCTTCCCGCTTCGATATCTATGCTATCAGAGTCAGCGATGGCCAACAGGGAAAGATGTCCTGGGTGATGGTTAGCAGGGGTTCAGGTGATAAGGAATATCCTAGCTGGGCCTTTTAAACTAAAATTTTCTACTATTGGTTTACAGATTTTCTTGTAAAAAAGCAGATAATAGTATAGAATATTAAATGCCAGATACGAACAAGTTGTTTTGAAAAGTGTGATCGTGAGCAAGGTTTGAAAAATAGTAAAACTTCTTTTCGTAGGTGCCCTGTGGTCTAAGCTACAGGATGAAGAAAATGGATTTATTTTTATGCGCCCGTAGCTCAGTGGATAGAGCACTGGCCTCCGGAGCCAGGTGCGTAGGTTCGACTCCTATCGGGCGCACCATTTAAAAGCATTGAAGCGGTCAACTTTTTAAGCAAGCCGCTTTTTATTTTGTATTTTTTTGAAAACCTCTCTTTCCTGGGAGGCTTTTTGCTTTTTTACTATTGATCAGTATCACACATCCCACTTACGTATTTTCGTTTGAACCTTTACATCCATAACATGACCTCCAATGATTAACTTCCTTATTCACTTATTTCGCCATCGAACCGAGAAATATCCCGCGGTTACACCAAATGCCAGGTTTTCAATGAAAAAAGTCCAATTGGTTTCTAGATCCCAGGCAACCAATTTCGGGGCCTCCAGACCGAAATAGAAGCCATACATAAAGATAAACATTAAAGTATTGGAAATCAGCATACCTTTTAACCACCAGTAGTCCTTACCGGTCCAATCAATAAGATAAACAGTAACAACCCCCAGGCCCGCAGCCATCGACTCCCATATCAACCAACCAAAAAGCAATCCCCCGAAGGTAGAGGTAAGATTTTTATATACAAAGATACTTGCAGCATACTGAAAAGCATAATGCGGTGTAATACCAATTTGTACTGATAAAACATTAATTAGTATTTGTGGAATGGTAGCTACAATTCCCGCGATAGTTCCCAAAGCTATTTTATCCTTGATGATCATTTTATCCTCATAATTATTTTTTACCGATAGTTTTTCCATCTAGGGTTGCTCATTATTCATAAATTTGGATAAAGAGATAGTAAGAGGTTGATAATAACCAAGAGAAATTTTAGAGGAGAAAATCAAAATGAAAAAGAGTATGAGAATCGTCTTGATTTTGGTCCTACTTGGGGCTTCACTTGTAACCAATTGCGTTCAAGCGGTGAAAGAGGACAAGGCCGGGTATTTAATTATTAGTAATAGTTTTTGTATCATAGTTCGATCACCGGCTACACAATTAACTTCCTCCATAGGGCGCAGTGATTTAGGAGTTACTTTAAAAGACAAGATTACCCAGATCTCAATTAATGGGGGTTATATAGCAATTGCTGTACCAGTGGCCAAAATTGCAGAGACGATAAGAAAATACCAACTGCAAAAGTTTACGATAATAGAGTAACGTGCCAACTGGGATTAGAGGTACAGTAATAGTTTATTAAAGGTAACGGAGGTAGAAGTGCTTGAACGATCCGTTTCTCAGGGGTTTGATTGCGGGCCTAATAGCAGGAACCGTTAAAGATATTCCTGATTCTATACTGCATTCCCTATTCCATTTAAAAGAATTATCTTTCTGGGATTATGCCGGAGTATTGGCTTTTAATAGAATGCCCACTGGCTTCGTAGAAATAACCATGGCTGTGA
>DNPQ01000253.1 GCA_003501335.1 Bacillota bacterium | reverse complement strand
TTGACTTTCAAGGAATTATGGCAAGCATTGAAACGCTCGGCATTGGATAGTGCGGTGTTGCTGGTTATGTTTATCGGCGCATCATTAATCGGTCTCATCGTTACCAGGTTGCATGTGGCGGATGGTGTTGTCAATTTCATGTCCGGATACATTCACAGTCCGGCGCTGTTGCTTTTGGTAATTAATATTTTCTTACTTATAGCCGGTTGTCTAATCGATTCAACTTGCAGCATCATTATATTCACACCGATCTTAATGCCGCTAATCAAAGCGTTTGGAATTAATGAAATCCATTTCGGAGTGATGATGGTTTTGAATTTAATGATTGGTTTGCTCACCCCGCCCATGGGGGCGATATTATTCGTTACCTGTAAAGTAACGGAACTTTCACTAAAAGAACTTTTAAAAGAAGTTTGGCCATTTATTCTTTGGTTACTGGTTGCCTTGGGGGTAGTTACCTACGTACCTCAAACGGTTACCTGGCTTCCTAGTTTGTTTATAAAATAAAAGCTTAAGATTTTAAAGGTGAATTAAATTTTGTTGATATCAGAGAGCATCGCTAAAAAGTGAATGGTTATTTGACCGAACACGTTCTCCAATGTTAGCAAGCTTCGATTCCAGAAATTAGGTGATGCTTACATGCCTATTCTGACCTAACTCTTGCTCTTCCCCAAAGAAGTTATTCAGGTTAGTTATTTCAGTGGAAGAGTAACCCTAGCCGTTGATCTCTAAAAGTTTTTAGGCCTCTGAGGCATCGGTTACTCTCCCACTGAATGAGCATTCTTCGTATTGACATCATTGGGGGAGAGCGAGAGAGAGGTTAACGACCAACTTTCCGACTCATATTTCTTTTTAGATGAATCTGTCATCTTCACTTGACTTCTTATACCGGCGATATTTTTTCTTTGGTATCAATGCTGCCTAGAACTATTTCTTTGTATTTGTCATAAAGGTCTGCAACGTATTCTTCATCAAACGCCGTTTTCTTGATGTCTTCGATCTGGGATAAAATATGATTGATATTTTTGGTATGCAGATCGCCTCTTTGTAATAAATATTCAGCGTAGTTTCGATGAAGATTATAATTGGCAGATAGTGCATAGGCGGCGGAGTAGCCCCATGGCTTGAGTTTTTTTATCGGAACAATATGCTCATCAATCGCTTCGAATACGGGATTTATATTATATTTTGTTACATGATAATATTTATTTAAATAATTGATCATCAGTTCAATACATAAGTTTCCCGGCGTTCTTCCCATTCCCAGCAGAGAACCGTCGATTACACAATTGCGGTTGTTTGAACACATAGCGATGAAATCCTGGGACATGGAATAAGAGAGGGATAAATTTTCATGAAGATGCAATCCAATAACAATCGACTTATCTAAATTGTTTTCAATTAAAAGATAAATCCGCTGCAGATCACTTTTAGTCATCGATCCGAATGTATCAACAATCGAAAACGCATAGGGCTTTATGTCATTTATCTTTTGGACCAATTTCAAGATATTCATATCGGAGTATCCCATGATGTTAATAGGATTGCAAAAACATTGGTACCCTTTTTTGATTACTTTTTTGCAAAATTCAAGTCCCTCGTCCACATCGTAATCATGAAAAGTAACGCGAATAACCTCAATGGTTGTGCCGTCATTTGATCTCAGCTTTTTTAGATCATATTGGTTATACAACGCCATGGCTGTAAATTTTGTATGGACATTATATTTTGGCAAAATGGTTTTTATTTCCTCAACATTATTAAATAGAGTACAATTACGGTCATAAATGCAATTTCGCAGAAATCCAACTTCGATATAATCAACTTGGGACTCTATCAGATAGGTAATAAGACTTTTAATGGTTAAAAATCCGAATTTCCAATTGTTAATATAACCGCCATCCCTTAAAGTACAATCCAACAAATTTACAGTGCCCATGATGAAGGCTCCTTCCTAAGTGTTTTTAACTTGAATCCGGACAGAACTTCTAAATATCAAAGCTTACCAGATTCAATAATAAACCCGATCCGGCCAATTTTTCTGTGTAAAGCAGAAAAATTGCCTTGTATTTGCCGGAACGAGGTTTAAAATAATCTTTTACAACTTCAAAGCAAATAAATTTTCAATAGCCGCGTCCCATTGGTTTCTGTTTTTCAATAAAATCTCAACAAATTCACGGACAGCCCCTTCGCCGCCCTTTTTCGACAGTACGATGGCGCAATAATTTTTTACCTCGGGTGCTGCGTCGAACGGACATGCGCAATAGCCAACTATTTTCATGGCAGGTAAATCGTTTAAATCATCTCCAACATAGGCTAGTTCGTCTTTTGAAAGGCTATTTCGCTCCATAAATTGCTCCAGATACGCTTTCTTATTATGGACTTCTTGAATCACATATTTTACTTTCAGTTCATTTGCGCGCTGCTGGACACAATGACTTCTTCTGCCTGTTAAAATCATGAATTCGAGTCCCATTTGTTGGGCGAGCAAAATTCCCGCTCCGTCCTTAATGGAAAATTTTTTCGTTTCAACCCGTTTGTTATCGAGATAGATACCGCCGTCCGTCATTGTTCCATCAACATCCAATACAACTATTTTTAGATTCATATAATCCAACTTATCACCTGCTTTATAAAGAGATCTGTAGATCTTGCGTGCGCTCATTATTGTTGCATTTCTACCAGTGTTCATTCATCATCGGTTTTTACCCCCTCTCTAACGTAACGAAATTGCAATATATTATTTACAGCAAATTGATATTATGGTAAAATTAAACATGGAAAAGCTGATAGTGGATATCACTATTGGCTGCCACCTGTAAATCATTGCTCCGGCCAAGAAGTTGATGATTTGCAGGTTTATTTTTTTTTACCAAGAAATGATCATGATGCAGTAAATGAAGATATATTTTTATAAATATATTTACAATAGTATTAATTTTACCAATTATTCCATAATTTGTCAAGCAAGCAGAGAATCAAAATAGTTGGTGAGAGTGAAGTACAGGAAAAAGACCAGAAAATTTGGTTAATTCGCAGGGTGCAGATCTCTTGTTTCTTTTCCATCGACCGGTTGATTGCGGTTAAAGTATTAAACCAACTTCATTTTTTGATTACGGCTCATATTAAACCTTATGCCGAAGAAGGACCTCATGAAATTCGGAATGGTTTATTACTGCGGGAAGATCTACATACTTTGTTTGACAGGGGTTATATGACGATTACTAATCAATTTGCAATGATTAAATTTATTGGAATGCAAATTGATTTTCTGATTATCATGTAGAAGTTAGCAAAAGAATCAAAGAAGATTACGGCAATGGGCGGGAGTATTACGTCGCATGAAATGCAGTGCATTAGGAAAACAATTGCTGATATTACCCGATAATATGGATGATAGACCATCGAGAGAGTTTAGTGAATGGCATAAAGAGAAGGTGTATGTGTAGTAAGTCGCCTATTTTTGTTCATTCAAGTTATCATATATGTTGATTTAAGAAGATTTATAGGCCTAATATTAGGGCCTAAAAAATCCAGATTTGTTGGCTCCGATATGGTCAATAGGATGCTGACCACGCGGCCTTGATGTCATGGATGCATCATGGTCCGTCGGCGAACAGAATGACCCAAGAAGGCGCCCACACGGAAGTGGGAGTCAGTTAAATCGCGCAAGCGTTCCTTCGGCGTTTATGGAGGAATGCCGCTATAGAGGGGCATCCCTGGGGGAACGGTTCCCCCGGGCGGCGGGATTCAAAAGGGTGTTCCGTCAACACCCTTTTGCCTGAGGAGTGCAGGGGAGCAGGTGGCGTCTCCTGTCGATAGCGGAGCATTATCCATCATGATCTTTGACCCGAATTGTTTAACTACAGTTATACTCCTGATTTTGGTCTTTAAAGGCGAAGCTT
>DNPQ01000264.1 GCA_003501335.1 Bacillota bacterium | reverse complement strand
TTTGCTTTGATTGTACTTTCCAGTTTGATTGGTATTCTTTCTCAAGGCAGACTGCCGGATTTGGTCCGAAAGCTTTTTTCATCCATCGGATTTTACTGGATTGCAGCGGTTGTTTATTTTTTATTATTTATCGTTGCCATTGATCTCATCCGTCTGGTGGCGGGACGAACCCGCTTATTCAAAGCATTGGTTGAGAATGGAGCTTTTTTATCTGCCATTGGTTTGGTGATTATTTTTTTGGTAATTGGCTTATTAGTTTATGGGACATGCCATGCTCGAAATATTCGGATTACATCCTATCCTATTCATATTGAAAAATCAGCCGGTTCTTTAAAAAAACTCCATATTGTAATGATTTCTGACCTTCATCTGACTGATATTAGTGACTGGAGAAGACATCAAATTATTAAAAAGGTTAATGAGCTTCATCCTGATATCGTCGTCATACCCGGGGACATTGTACCTATTGAGAATCCGCAGGTTGCCGATGATTTTCATAAAATTAGAAGTCATTACGGCGTTTTTGCTTCTCTCGGCAACCATGATTATTATCAGCAAGATGTCAATAAGCTTATTTTATGGTTGCAGCAAGCGGGAGTTCAGGTTTTAAGAGAACAAAGTGTCAAGGTGGCTGATAGTTTTTATCTGGTTGGCCGTGATGATAAATCTTACGAGATGATCAGCGGGAAGAAACGCAAAAAGATTGCGGATCTGACGGCCGATATCGATCGAAAGCTTCCGGTCATTTTACTTGATCATCAACCTGTGGATCTGGAGGCGGCAAGAGATGCCGGAGTCGATCTTCAATTATCGGGTCATACTCACAAGGGTCAGTTTTTTCCCTTTGGCTTAATTACCCGTAAAGTCTTTCGGATTGATTATGGATATTTAAGGATTGGCACTTTGCAAGTGATTGTTTCGAGTGGGGCCGGGACTTGGGGCCCGCCGATTCGAATTGGTAGTTTGGCGGAAGTTGTCGACATTCAAGCGACTTTCCAATAATAGCAAGAAAACCCGGTAATTATATTTTTCTAGTGGAATGGATATCCTAAGATTAATATTCAATATCAAAAATCTTAGGGGAAAAATGGAAAACAGATTTTTAAATGGTACGATGGCCGGAATTGTTGCGGGTATTGTCAAAGATGTTCCTAATGGGATTTTTCATATTTTTCCAACTTTAAATGCGCTTGCCTTATGGGATTATGCTGGTGTACTGGCTTTTGGAAGACTATCTCGAAACTTTGGAGAACTATTATATGCGCTATTTCTGGAACTTTTATTTGGCACCTTCAATGGTGTTATTTTTATTTATTTACCTTTTGCAAGTGAACCTGGGAATTACAAATTGAAAGGCATCTTTTTTGGAGCCATTATTTGGTTTCTCGTCCGCGCTGTGGTTCTAGCTTTTCATATTTCAATATTATTAGGGGAAAATATCGGGACTTCACTCACTAATCTTTTATTATCGATGGTTTTTGGCTGCACTTTGGCTTGCATAATTCTTAAGAACGAACAAAAAATAAATTAAATCAATGAAAGTTTTTTTATATTGGATTTAAATCACATCAAGTGCCTCTTTTAAAGTAGCAGAACGGGACCAGCAATCAACGAACCCTGAATCTCCCAATTCGCCCACAAACCAGTATGTTGATTCTTTTTCTTCCTTTATGACATAATAGCCGCCGATAAAAACGACTTGGCTTGGTTGCACGGGATGATAAGTAATTTGATGACTAAGAGGTACATATTCTAGGAAGCGTACTTTTACACTCTGGGGGTTCATATATTCAATATCTGAAACACCGGAGTATTCGGTAAGCCAATCTTCAGGAACTGTAGCCGGATGTAATTGAATCAATTCCCCAAGAACATTCTTAACTTTTTCCCGGGCAAGCTGAATTGCATTGTCCATCATGTCCACTCCTATCATTCGAATCTACTGCCGATTGATAAGTTGAGCTTTGTTTTTATGAGAGAATAATTGCGTTGTAAGCATTCGAGTGAATGAGGGAATATTATGAATTAAATACTTTAATTGGCAAATTCATTATACTACTTCATATTATGATAGGCTAGAACTATTTTTGAGGGCTTGGATTCAAAGAGGATGCAGTATAGAATCCGGAAATTTTTTGGGGGTATGCTAGGATTTTAATTAAAATTACAGAAATATTATCACAAAATCCAATAAATCAAAGGATTGATTTTCGGGTTTTGTTTTTGTTTATTCAATTTTTTAGATCTTCTAATGGTTACAGACATACTGGGTACGACGTTTGGTTAAAGGATATGGTTAATATAGGGCTGTCCAAGTTTTAAAATTTAAAAAGCGGGTTTCCTTTTACAATAGATTTCATAAAGTGAAAAAGGGATTTTGTAGTTTATGGAGAAATTTCAATGTTAATATTTTCTTGGAAGTAGGCGAAAAGTCCGCTGAGTTAAAATAATGGAGGGGATTTGTTTGAAGTTGCAAAGAGTCGGAGTATTTTTCTTAATTATATTAGCGGTTATTGGAACATTCGTTTATGGTATCAGCAATGCCGCAAGTGAAACTGTTAAAATTGGTTTTCTGGGAGCTCTTACCGGGGATGTCGCTATGTACGGGCAACCGACCTTGGTTGGAATGAAAATGGCTGCCGATAAAGTGAATAAGGCCGGAGGAGTGAACGGTAAAAAAATAGAGATTGTGGAAGCTGATAATCGGGGTGATAAACAAGAGAGTGCCACGATTGTTCAACGATTTATCAGCCGGGATAAAGTTGCCGCTATTATAGGAGATCCTTGCACCGGCTTAACAAAAGTCGCTGCACCTATCGCCGAACGATCCAAGGTAGTATTATTATCGGCTGGTGCTACCGGACCTGGTGTTGTTGAACTTGGAAAATATATTTTTCGGGATACCTTATTGGATACAGTAGCTGTGCCGGTTTTAATTGATTATTTTGCCAAGAATTTTGGTTATCGAAAAATTGCCATCATCACCTCAGATAATAACGACTATAGCGTCGGATTGACTCAAGTTTTCAAAGACGCTATTAAAGGAAAAGCCATTAAGATTGTAACGGAAGAAAAAATCAAAGATGGCGATAAAGACTTTAGCGCTCAAATTACCAATATCAAAGCTAAAAATCCGGACATCATTTTCTTTTCTGGCTATTACACTGAAGGTTCTTTAATCATGAAAGAAGCCCGGAAACAAGGAATGAAGATCAATTTATTCGGTGGCGATGGTCTGTATTCCCCCACATTAATTTCATTGGGCGGCAGTGCTATCGAAGGTAGCATGGTTTACGTGGGATTTTCTCCTGAGCAGCCGACCCCGGAGACTGCCAAATTTATTAGTGAATTTAAAGCGGCTAATAGTGGCAAGCTTCCCGGACTTTTTGAATCTCAAGGTTATGATGCGGTTACTATTTTGGCGGATGCAATGAAGGCGGCCAAAAGCATTGACCCTAAAGTATTCCGAAATCAGGTTGCAAAAACCAGCAATTTTAAAGGCGTATCCGGTAATATTACCTTCCGCGC
>DNPQ01000540.1 GCA_003501335.1 Bacillota bacterium | reverse complement strand
AAGGCCTTCAAGTTCATCATCAGCACATCAGGAACTGAGGAATGCCGGGTATAAGAAAAATACTTACATACTTCAAACATGTTGGCGGAAAGAACAGTCGGTTCATTGTTTTCCCATCCGTCAATAACCTTGGTTTGAAGACCGCTATAAACATCACTCATCCCCATCGGAACGGCAATAGCTCCGAAAGAGGCGACTACATCAAGCATTAACTGGCTCTGTTGGGTTCTTACTTTCAACCCTTTTAAATCAGCCGGAGTTTTAATGGGTTTATCGCGCAAGCTGAAACTACGGAACCCGGCATCCATGTATGATAATACTTTAAATCCCTTGGCTTCTGCGTAACCATTCAACATTTTTCCAACTTTGCCGTCAACAGCATGATGTTGATGCTCGGTACCCCGCCAAATGAACGGTATACCCATGGCATCCATTTGAGGAACATATTGCGCCAATGGTGAAGATGAAACTTTGGCAATTTCAATCGATCCGATACTGCATCCTTGGAAATAGTCAGCTTCCTGACCCAGTTGACCATCGGTGAAAACATTGATCTTGATGTCGCCTTTGGTTAATACGTTAACCCTCTCGGCAAACTGGACTAATGCTTTGGTTACCGGATGGGCTGCAGGAAGCACCGAAGCCAGCTTCCAAGTATATTTAGGAGCGGCCGAGATACTGGACATCGTAACACCTAAAACTAAAACCGCAATCAAAGCAATCATAATAATTCTGGCATAAGTTCTCTTCATAAGAAATTTTCCTCCCGTTTATTTAATATCAGTAATTCGCTGTTAACCAATTGTTTGAAACAAACCACCTCCATCCATAGCTAAAAGGAAATTATCAATACAAACTTTCTGCAAATATATTAATAAACTATTATTTATTATTTACGAGGAGGTAAAGTCCCTACATAAATAAATAAGAGACATTAAAAACATTAAATAAATGCGTCTAAACCTCAAAATAACAAATCCTATCAGGACATACCTGCTATAAAAGAAATTGGTGATGCACCATATTTATGTTACAATAAAGTAAATCGATCAACCTGGTCAACCCTTATGACTTCGAGCACAAAGACAGGCGATACTGGAGGAAACTTTTTGAAAAGACTTATTGTCCGGAAAATCATCCTGCTTTTTTTTATTTTATCTTTATTGCTTGTTCTTTCAGAGTTATCCATAAGAGCTGATAATAAAATTGTTTTGCATTGCGCCGATGTTCAGTCCTCCGGTTATCCGACCGTGGAAGGCCTGTTATATATGTCCCGTCTGATTGCTGAGCAAACGGAGGGCCGAATTAAAATTGCGGTCTATCCAAATGGCGCCTTGGGTCCTGAAGATTCCATCATCGATATGGTTAGACAC
Organism: Bacillota bacterium; assembly: GCA_003501335.1. GTDB lineage: Bacteria > Bacillota > UBA4882 > UBA8346 > UBA8346 > UBA8346. The sequence goes on along the minus strand of DNPQ01000540.1, from coordinate 3,562 downwards.
GGCGTTTTGGATATGGGACGGGTTAGCCTTAGCCAATTTGTAAAGATCAATCCCAATCTGGAAGTCCTTCTTTTGCCGTATGTCTTTAAAGATGACAGCCAAAAGTGGAAAGTATTGGAAGGGCCAATCGGAAATAATTTATTAGAGGGATTGTCCAAATCAAATTTAATGGGACTTTGTTTTTATGAAGCCGGTTACCGGAGCTTTTATAATTCCAAACGGCCGATTTTCGCGCCTGAAGATTTACAAGGTTTAAAGATCAGGGTTCAGCCAAGCCCAATCATGATTGAAATGATTGATTTTTTAGGCGCGTCGGCAGTGCCCATCGATTTTAATGAAGTCTATCCGGCGTTAAGGGCTAAAGCGGTTGACGGAGCGGAGAACAACTTACCCAGCTTTTTATCGATGGGACATTATAAAGCAGCCCGCTACTTCTCTTTTGATCGTCACTCTTCAATCCCGGAGATAGTTTTTATTTCTAAAAAAACTTGGAACAGGCTGGCTCCGTCCGATCAGGAAATTATTAAAAGGTGCGCCAAAGAATCCGTGCTTTACCAAAGGAAACTGTGGGCTCAATATGAAAATGCAAGTTATTTAAAATTGCAGCATGAAGGATGTAAGTTTAATGAAGTGGATATAGAAGCGTTTAAGCAGCGATTTAAGCCTTTTTACCGGATGTATGCCAGTAAATATATGTCCATTATCGATCAGATTAATCAGATCAATTGACTCCCCGCCTATATTATTTAAAGCAAGGAATAAATATAAGTCGGCCGTCCCTTCCTGCCATAAATAAGGTCACAACTGACTGTATTATTTTGATGAAGGACTTTGAGATATCGCCTGACGGATACAACAGAGATGCCAACCTCCGTAGCAATTTCCTCCGCTGTAATCCCATCGATTCGGTTTTTCAAGATTACAAAAATTTTTTCCTGTGTTAGATCACTAAATCCTTTTTGATTACAAGTCTCCATATTTTTATTGCTGAAATTAATCTTATCTAAATCCGATTGAGAAATTTGGGTTTTATTCAGCGCTTCCAGAAAAAATTTGTAATTTTGCAGGGACTGTAAAAGACGTTGTTTCAAAAAAGGTTTGATCAAATAATCTCTGACTCCCATCCGCATGCATTCTTGAACGATGGGTACCTCCTTTGCGGCAGTAATCATAATAAAATCGACTTGCTTATTGAAGGACCGGATCTTTTCAATGACCGAGGGCCCATTGATATCCGGCAAAAAGTTATCTAATAAAATGAGCTGCGGGGATAATTTTGTTGTCAATTCTATTGCTCCAAGACCCAAGCCAGTCGAACCCACCAATTTGAAATCAGAATCTTCCTTGATAAATTCTTTCGTTATCTCCACAACCATTGGGTCGTCCTCAACTATCAAAAATTCTATTGCCGTCAACATCTTTTCCCCCATTCTTTTACCGGAATTTCCACCATAAAAATAGTCTGTTGATCACAGCGAACCGTAATGATGCCCCGCAGGTCTTCAACGGCCTGTTTGACCAAACTAAGGCCAATTCCTTTATTGTGACCTTTTTTAGTAGTAAATCCACGCTCAAAAATGAATTCTCGAATTGCCTTGGGAATTCCCGGACCGTTATCAATGACAGTAATTCTCAAAAAATCTCGTCTTGGATAGATTTTCACCCAGACTCTTTTGACGGCCTGATTGCTTTCTCGTAAAGCTTCAAAAGCATTTTCAATCAGGTTTCCGACGATACAAACCAATCCAGTATCAGGAATCATCATCTCTTTGGGGATAAGACTCGTTGGCTCAATTTCAAATTGAATATTCAATTCTTTGGCCCGGTTAAATTTACCGAGTAATATACCCGATACGGCGGAAGTCGAAAAAGCGTTATTTAAAATTGAAATCATGTCTTGTTGAGACTCAGTTGTTTCGTGTAGTAAAGTAAGGGCTGTCTCATATTTCCCCAATTGAATCAAACCGGAAACGGATTGCATTTTATTCATAAATTCATGGGATTGCGCCCGCAATGCCTGGGTATAGTTTTTAACTTCAACTAATTCTTCCGCCACTTTTTGAAACTCTGTCAGATCTCTGAGTGTAATAACCGCCCCAAGAATATCATTTTGAGTTTTAATCGGAACACAATTATAGACAATAATCGTCTCCCCAATAACTTGACGCTGATTATAAATTGCTTGTCCGGTGGCGAGAACCTCTTCAACCTTAGTATCATGAAACAAATTCATAGCCTGCTCACCCAGCATCTCCCAATCGGTCGCCAAAATTTTCCGGGCTTCTTGATTGACCATGGTAATGAGGCCTTCCTGATTTAAGGCGATAATTCCTTCAAAAGTCGATTGAATAATCGTTGTCCTTTGATCAAGTAAAGAAGCTATTTCTTTCGGCTCCATCCCAAAAATTGATTTCTTAATGTTGCGGGCCAATTGATTGGCGCAAATTGAACCAAATATCAGACTGACGGCCAACAAGATTCCTAAAAAGGCATCCAGCCGAATTAATGCGGCTTTCACTTTCGCACGGCTATGGGCAATCCCAATAGTCCCTGCAAAACTGGAGTCGCTGGCCATAGTAAAAAAGATATAATCGTAATCCTCATTTTTGATTTTATATCCCGGCAAAAACATGCTTGGCGATAAATCTTTTTGAATATAGTCATGCACCTGGCTCGGTAGGGTTACCGGTCCGGAGTTCCCTGCCAGAAGCTTGTTATTCATGTAAAATAAGACCTTGCTATGAAGAACCGAGGAAAAATAGGTAACCAATTCTTCATCCACCATAGTCCCTAAATTCAAATAACCGACCAATTGATTATCAAATACGACTGGAGTCATGGTCATAAGATAAACCCGTTGGTCCCGCTTGACAAAATAAAATTGTTTGGCGCCGGCTTGGGATTTTATAAAATGAAACTTAATCCGTTTTAATCCATCGACATGTTCATTATCGGCCAATAATAGACCGTTTTTATCAACGATTTCAACCAGATCCAAGTTATATTCAATAGCAGCCAAATGGAGGTAATAACATAAAACAGAAGCAAGATGATCTCGGGCTGCGATCCCGATGACATCACCCCGGGTTTGAAGGAAGGCTTTGGCTTCTTGTTCTTTAATTATATTGATATTCCCTAAAGTTAATTTAAAACTTTCAAAGGTGACTTGAAGCGAATTTTCCATTTGGACTTGAAATTCCTTTTGAATAAAGAAATGCGTAAACACGAATATTGACGCCATTAATAGAATAAGAATTCCTGCAAAATAGCTGTTAATCTTCGTAATCAGTCGCATAGATTCACCTTTAATCTTTTTCCATCCCACTTAGAAAATTCTTTTAAGCTAGATTCCTAGGCTTGCAAGCAAGCCTAGGTCGAACAGCCACCTCGGCGTTAGTTTCATTCTTTCAAACGCCCCGGCATGCCGGGTGGATTCATAATGATACATGCGATTTTGATGAATTGTCACTTCAGGATATTTACGAAGCAAACCTGTAATAACTTTTTGGCAAAAAAGTTAAGTGTTTCATAGCTGGTGGAAATCACTACTAACGAAGGCATT